>NZ_BANB01000968.1 GCF_000964365.1 Acidisphaera rubrifaciens HS-AP3
GGCACCGTGCGCAGCCCGACGATCGCCGCGAACAGCCCCGCCGCCACCAGCGCGGAGAGCCCCGCGTCGCGCAGCGCGCTGACCGAACCCGCGTCGCGCAGCGCCGAACGCGGCATCAGACCTTCTCGACGTCGCTGCGGCCGAGCAGCCCGCTGGGCAGGAAGATCAGCACCAGGATCAGGATGGAGAACGCCGCCACGTCCTTGTAGGCGATCGAGAAATACGCCGACCAGAACACCTCGATCAGCCCGATCAGCAGCCCGCCCAGCACCGCGCCCGGCAGGCTGCCGATGCCGCCCAGCACCGCGGCGGTGAACGCCTTGATGCCGGCGATGAAGCCGATGAAGAAGTCGATCACCCCGTAGGACAGCAGGAACATCAGCCCCGCCACCGCCGCCAGCGCGGCGCCGAGCACGAAGGTCAGGCTGATCACCCGGTCGGTGTCGATGCCCAGCAGCGCCGCCATCACGCTGTCCTGCTCGCAGGCGCGCATGGCGCGGCCGAACCCGGTGCCCTGCACCAGCCAGGTCAGGCCGCCGAGCACCAGCAGCGTCGCCACGATCACCGCCACCTGCATCCAGCCGACCCGCACCGGAAAGGCCGGGTCCGCCAGCAGGGTGAAGCCGCCCGGCACCAGCGCCGGGATCGGCTTGACCCGCGCGCCCTGCGCCGCCTGCACGAAGTTCTGCAAGGTGATCGACAGCCCGATCGCCGAGATCAGCGGCGCGAGGCGGAACGACCCGCGCAGCGGGCGATAGGCCACCCGCTCCATCGTCCAGCCGTACAGCGCCGCGATCGCGACCGCGAAGATCAGCGCCGCCGCGATCGCCAGCGGCACGGCGGTCACCCCCGCCAGCCCCACCAGCACGATCAGCGCGAGGAAGGCGCCCATCATGAACACGTCGCCATGGGCGAAGTTGATCATGCCGAGGATGCCGTAGACCATCGTGTAGCCGAGGGCGATCAGCCCGTAGATCATGCCCAGCGTGATGCCGTTCACCGCCTGCTGCAGCGCATACGCCACGCCCGTCCCCCCGCCCCCGGCCCCGCTTGGCCCCGCCTCGCCCTACCACGCGCCCGCCGCGTCGGGGGAGACCGGCGCCGGCGCCGGCTTGCCAACCGGGGACGGGCTTGCTAGCAGACCCGCCCGCGGGCGGGTGCATAGCTCAGTTGGTAGAGCAGCTGACTCTTAATCAGCGGGTCGTAGGTTCGAATCCTACTGCACCCACCACTTCCGCCAAGGAAATCAAACAGTTAGCGTGAGGTCCGGCGGCCCCGCGAATATGCGGCGGAAATTGTCCGCACTGTGTCCGCAAGTCGGGCGGTGTGTCCGAGTGCGCTACACGTCCCGGCCATAGGGCACGTCTGGCGCCCGGCAGTGCGGGACCTTTCGCGCTTGAGGTGCTGGAAGGATCGGCGGGTGCCTATTTCTGGCGCTGGGCAGAAGCGGGCGCGCGCAATGGATTTCAACTTCCCGACGCTAGGAAATTGAACGTTTAAGGCGAGTGCGTCGGCAATGACAGTGCCACCGGCGGGAAAACCAAAGGTCTAGCGAATAAACCTTTCTACGCTTCGGGAAATAGTCGGTTTACTACCAACAAAAGGTAGCCATCTGCAACATCCCGTTAGTCGTGAAAACCCCGAGACTGATTATATCCATACCCAACAGAGCACTGTGGTTGGGTCCAGCTTGATGCAACTCGACGAAATTTCTGTTTCGGAATGGAAATTCAAATACTTTTTGACCAGGCAACACACACCTTAAAAAGAGGTCTCCTAAATAGTTATCTGCGGAGACACTCTGCGACGTATTGTGAACTTGTACCTTGCCTACGACGGGTAACTGGGCAGATTTTGCGACACCAGAGAAAAGTGACGTATGGCTACATCCCGTATCGGCAATTGCCTTAATCCAAGTTACCGGCGGTGCAGCCGCACCACTCTGCAACAGAGAAGCCGGTGGCGAGATGCCAATCTCAAGCAACGGCCCTATCGGATTGAACGGAATTATTATGCATGGCATACGAATAATATCCGAGCGTTACAGGCGTCGAAACCACTTCCTGAATCGAAAATAGCCTGATGTCGCCGAACTTATTTTTACCGCAAACGACGGCATCGGCAAGGGTGTCAAGAACTTCGACGATTTCTCCGTCGTGCAGCACGACAAACTTTCCAGGGTGCGAGTCGAGCAGATCAGAAAGCTTCGCCTGGAAGGTGGGATAATTCAGATCGGCCTGCGTCGGTCTGCTGTGATCGTGGTTCATGGTTAGCTAGCTCCCGATTGCGACCTTCCGAAAAACGTATACGCGCTTTCAAGCTCCAACATATGGGGCCGAAAAGATTAATTTTGAGTGTACGCGCCCGCCTAAGCGCTGCCAGCATACCCCCAACCACGACACAGGATGTCTTAGCGCCGCGCCCGAACTGATGGCAACGCCCCAGATTTGGGGACGGGAACAATATCAACGGGTTAGACGGCGCGCCCCGCGTCCCGCGCCTCGCCCTCGGCGCGGAGCCCCGTCTCGATAAGCCGCCGTATCGCCTCCGGCCGGCTCGGAGCGTCCGGCTGGCGGGTGATCCATGCGTCGAGGGCGGCGAGGGCGTCGTCTTGAAGGCGCACGCCGATCATGCTGCCCGGCTTCGGCGCCCGGCGGACTTTCGTGTATGCACGGATTGACGCGGTCATGGTTTAGTGATGACATGAATACGGCCGGGCGGGAAGTGCCAGCTTCACACGCCCGGCCTAACCCCGAGCACGGAGTTCACCCGATGCCCAAGGCTATCCCCACCACTACCACACCCCCGCCCGACGCCGCG
>NZ_BANB01000967.1 GCF_000964365.1 Acidisphaera rubrifaciens HS-AP3
CGGCACCGCGCCGGACTCGCCGTCCGCCGTCGTCGCGGCGCCGGTCGGCACGGCGGACGAAGGGGAGCCGGAGGCCGCGCCCCCGGACAGGCGCCCGGGCAGGCGACTGGCACGCGCGAGAACGCTCATCTGCGGGTCGGCGGGACGTTCTGGGGCATGGCGACTCTGAACATGGCGCGTCCGGCAGGTGTGCGCTCTCGGTCCGGGTCAGACCTGGCGGATGTCGCGATCTTTCTCCGCCAACTGCTCGTCAATGCGCTTGATATACGAGTCGGTCAGCTTCTGTACGTCCTCGGCCCAGGCCTTGGCCTCGTCCTCGCCGATTTCGTGCTTTTTCTCGAGCGCCTTGATCTGGTCCATGCCGTCGCGGCGGACGCCGCGCACCGCGACCTTTGCCCCCTCGGCATAGCGCGCCGCCGTCTTGGCGAGATCGTTGCGCCGCTCCTCGGTCAGCATCGGGATCGGCACCCGCACGATCTGCCCCTCGGTGGACGGGTTGAGGCCGAGGCCGGCGTCGCGGATCGCCCGATCGACCGCGCCCGCGAGCGCCCGGTCCCAGACCTGCACGGTGATCATCCGCGGCTCCGGCACGTTCACCGTCGCCACCTGCGACAGCGGCATCTCGGTGCCATAGGCCTCGACCCGCACCGGCTCCAGCAGCGCCGGGCTCGCGCGCCCGGCGCGCAGGCCGGCGAACTCGCGGCGCAGCGTCTCCAGCGCCCCGTCCATGCGGCGGGTCAGATCCTGTTTCAGGGCGGCCAGATCAGCCGGCATCGCAACCTCCGTCGGCGTGTCTCATCCCGGCTCGACGATGGTCGTGAACCGGCCCTCGCCACGTATCACCTGCGCGAAGGCGCCGGGAGTATGGATGTTGAAGACGATGATCGGCAGCCCGTTCTCCCGCGCGAGGCTGATCGCCGCCGCGTCCATCACCGCGAGGTCGCGGGACAGCACCTCGAGATAGGTCAGCTGATCATAGCGTTCGGCGTCCGGGACCTTGCGCGGGTCGGCGGAATAGACGCCGTCCACCTGCGTGCCCTTCAGCAGGGCGTCGCAGTTCATCTCGGCGGCGCGCAGGGCGGCGGCGGTGTCGGTGGTGAAGAACGGATTGCCGGTGCCGGCGGCGAAGATCACCACCCTGCCCTTTTCCATGTGCCGCTCCGCCCGCCTGCGGATATAGGGCTCGCACACCGACGACATCGGGATCGCCGACTGCACCCGCGTCGGCACGCCACGGCGTTCGAGGGCGTTCTGCATCGCCAGCGCGTTCATCACCGTGGCCAGCATACCCATGTAGTCACCCTGGGCGCGGTCCATCCCGGCGGCGGCGGCGGAGACGCCGCGGAAGATGTTGCCCCCGCCGATAACGAGGCAGACCTCCGTCCCGGCCGTGACGACGTCGCGCACGTCCTGCGCGATGGAGGCCACGGTGTCGGCGTCGAGCCCGTAGTCCCGGCGACCCATCAACGCCTCGCCCGAGACTTTCAGCAGGACGCGCTTATAGGCCGGCTGTGGCGGCATGACGACCTTTGGGTTGCGTTCGGG
>NZ_BANB01000966.1 GCF_000964365.1 Acidisphaera rubrifaciens HS-AP3
ACGCCCGGCGCGGCGTGCTCTTCGACACCTTCGCCCGCTACTACGGCCGCGACGACGCGCCTGTCCTGGTATGGCGCGGCAGCACCGCAGAGATGAACGCGACCATAGACGCTACGCTGATCGAGGCCGCCTACGCCGCAGACCCGGACAGCGCGGCAGCCGAGTTCGGGGCCGAGTTCCGTTCCGATATAGCAGCATTCATCAGCCGCGATGCGGTCGAAGCCGTCACGGCGTCGGGAGTGCGCGAGCTGCCGCCCGGCGGCGGGTTGGGTTACGCGGCCTTCGTGGACCCGTCCGGCGGTTCGGCGGACTCGATGACGCTCG
>NZ_BANB01000965.1 GCF_000964365.1 Acidisphaera rubrifaciens HS-AP3
GTGTCGAGCGGCTGGCGCAGCGCCTTGGCCAGCGAGCGAAGCGCCGAGGCGAGGTTCCGACGCCGGACCTGATCGAGGCCGTCGTTGGCCAGGATGCGGTCGCGCAGCTGCGCCAGGGTC
>NZ_BANB01000964.1 GCF_000964365.1 Acidisphaera rubrifaciens HS-AP3
GGCGGGCGCGCCGAGCGCGCCGCGCCAGTCCGCGGGATGGATGGCGAGCCAGAGCGTCAGCAGGACCACGGCCGAGGTCTGTCCGAACAGCATCGCCCGCGAGACGCCGAGGCGCTCGCCGGCGAAGCGTGCGAGGAAGTCCGTCAGCCCCCAGCCCAGCGCCGCCGCCAGGCCGAGGAGACTGGCCACGTGGCGGGTGCTGTCAGGCGACGAGGTTCGGCGGCGTCCGCCCCGCCAGCACCGCGTCGATGCCGTCGAGCACGAGGTTGCCCATCGCGTCACGCGTCGCGACCGTGGCGCTGCCCAGATGCGGCAGCAGCACGACGTTCTCCAGCGTGCGGTAGTCGGCGTGCATGTTCGGCTCGCCGGCATAGACGTCGAGCCCCGCCGCCGCGACGTGGCCGGAGCGCAGCGCCGCGATCAGGGCGTCGTCGTCGACCAGCGTGCCGCGCGCCGCGTTCACCACGATCGCCCCGTGCGGCAGCTTGGCGATGCGCTCGGCGTTCAGCCAGCCGAGCGTGCCCGCGCCGCCCGGGGCGTTCAGCGACAGAAGCTCCGACGCGGCAAGGAAGCTGTCGTCATTGTCGTGGAAGATCGCGCCGCGCTCCAGCTCTGCCGGGAGGCGCGCGACGTCGCGGTAATGCACCTCCATGTGCAGCCCGGCCGCAAGCTTGGCCATCTCGCGCCCGATCCGGCCCATGCCGAAGATGCCAAGCCGCCGGCCCACGACGCCCTGGCCCATCAGCTGCGTCGGCGCCCAGCCGGTCCAGGCGCCGGCGCGCACGATGCGCTCGCCCTCACC
>NZ_BANB01000963.1 GCF_000964365.1 Acidisphaera rubrifaciens HS-AP3
GAAGGCGTAGACATTGAACCGCGCCTCCATCCGCTGCTCGCCGTTGCGTACGGGGATCACCGACCCCTCCACCTGCAGGTCGTCGATCAGCATCCGCGGCGCCGCCGCCTCGATCGCGCCGAGCAGGCGGATCAGCACCGGCCAGGTCGTGCTGAGCGTCACGCGCAGGCCGATGCGCCGCAGCGCCCCCGCCTGTTCGCCGGACAGCGCCTCCACGCTCGCCAGGGAGGCATCGGTCGCACCGGCCATCGCCTGCAGCCGCTCCTGCAGCGTCGCGGACGCGATGGCGTCGTTCGCGCCGGCGATCAGCGCCTGCGGCGCGGGGCCGGTGGTGT
>NZ_BANB01000962.1 GCF_000964365.1 Acidisphaera rubrifaciens HS-AP3
AGCCCGCTCAAGAAATTTATGGGTCCGAGCCCTAAAGCGAAAGTGAGGCGTGGGAGCGCCCTACAGACCGCCAGCGCGAACATTCTTTCCCGGCGCGGCGGCGGCTGGGCGCAGGCGCAACTGACGCGGCGGCGGTGTTCGGGAAGGCTGACGGCGGCGGGCCAGATGGGGTGGAGGTAGAGCCGTCGGCGCCCGCCCCCGCCGTTTCAAGTCGATCAGTTCGGCGGCAGTCACGGCCGTACTGGTTAGTGCCGTGGACCCGTCAGCCCGTAAGAGAACCGGTTTGATTCATGGGGACGATCGATTCCGCGTCCAAGATAAACTGCGATAACCGGGCGGTCCCGCCGGCAACGTAGCCTTTGTCGGCGAGCACCACTTCGTCCCGGACAAAATTGGCCAGGAGCGCAAGAACCACCTGCTATCATGTATCTCACTCAGACTCAGCAACAGCCGGAGCGACATTCCTCTGCCATCCACCGCCGCGTGAAGTCTGCGATCTTCCACTTGTTTCATGGCCTGCTAATTTTGAAGCAAAGGAGCGCGATCACCATCCGCTCAAGATGTCAGAACGTAGCGGCCCAAGCTACTCCCTGGGAGGCCAGCAAGAGATACCTTCTCCACCATAGGATTTGAGTAGGCTCCGGTTGGACACTAGATTATCTCTGCCCACAGGAGAAAGTGAGTATCAGTCTAGGTGGTGGGAGGATTACTGGGATGCCTACAATCGGGGAACTGCCGAATGCGGGGACGGTCACAGATGCTGACCTGCTCGTAATTAGCCAGAATGACTGCAGTTACGCGACGACCCGTATCTCGCTTCTAAACGGGGCAGATGGGACAGTGCTGACCGGCATCATTACGCAGTCTGGAGGCACACTGTCTGGTCCGCTGACGCTAGCAGGCGACCCGACTTCCGCGCTGGAACCGGCCACAATGCAATATGTCGACACGAAGCTGTCTTTAGCGGGAGGAACCCTCTCCGGCGGGGTCACGATCGGCGACAGCGCCAGTCCACTCTGGAATGTTGGAAACCTAGTTCTCAATGGAAACTGCGACGAAGATTTGAGCGGTTTCTCGGTAATTCAGTCTCGATCCACGGTCTATCCAACTAAGTCGGGTGGTAGTCCGATTGTCAATGACTGGGTAAATTTTACTGGTCTTACAGTACGGACAGTAAGTCCCGTGAAAAATGGAAAGATAATCCCAAATAGCGGTCAGCACGTCGCCGTCGTAGGTCAGGTAGACCGCTATCTGCCGCCCCACGAGATGACGCAACCGAGCGCTTTGATACCAATGGCGCAAGTGTGGGCGTATTACGGTTCCGTGAATGATCACACTGGCTCGCCGAGCTCACTTAGTGGAGCGATGACGTTTGCGGAGGCCGACTTGTCGGCCAACGGCGCCGACGATGCTAGAGCCCGGTTTGGCTTCGTGGGTAATTTCCAGGCCGGGAAGTCTATTGCTAATGGCGGCTTGCCTGCAGGGTTAGCTTATATGTTCCTGACCGATACGGTAGACAATGATAGCATTATTTATTCGTCCTTTTACGGAGCAGGCGCATACGCCTCCGCGGTGTTTGACTCGCGGTTTGCGGCGGCTGGCAGAGCCGGTGTCACCGGCACTTTAGTTGCAAAGGCAGATGTGGGTGCCAAGTCTGTTGTCGTGAGCGACGTCCGCCCTTTCCTCTGCGGCGGCGATGCAACCAACAGCCCCCTTAGTCCGCGCAACACGATCGAGAATGTCCTGATCGGTGCGCACCGTTACACCGTTGAAAATGTCACGGTCACAGCGGGAGAGCGTGGTGGCACCTTGACGCTCACGTCAGGCCTCATCGCCGCCTCCGACGGCGCTACCGGTGCGGTATACGGGCGCGTTCCTGCGGCGCTCTGGATGCAGACAGGCCAGGAGGTCGTGTTCGATGCAAGGTCAATGTATAGGCTTGGCTTCAGTACGGCGGACAACGGCATGCGATTAACCGGTTCGGGTGGCCTCCATATGGATGGCCCCATTACCGCACCGTCGGGCAGCATCGGCAATTTTACTGCCGTAAATGCCCTGAGTAGTCTCGGACCGTCAAAATTCCACGACGGAATCGCCATGGGGGGCGGTCTCTTTCAACCGACCTCGGTAGCCTTTGCCGCTTTACCTCCCCCAGGTTCCGGCCCTGCGAATGGACTAATCTGGTGTTGCGATGCCTTGAAGCCCGGAGAAGCCAGCGGCACAGGCACTGGCGTCCTGGCTTGCCCGAATAAGGCCAAGACTGGGTGGCTTCGTGTCGGAGATTATACCGCGCTTCGCACCTAAGGTTGCTTGGCGCTCATGTCGCGCAGATTGCGCTCAAGTAGTTCCGCGACGCGGTTCAACGGAAGGCCGGCGAAGTAGCCATTGACGAGGCGAACATAGCCCTCGGGAGCAGGCCCATTGAGCTCGTTGGTATCCACCAGGCTGCAGGATCGCGGCAGCGCGTGCGCCACTGGCACTCGACCCAACAAAGATCCAGAGCAGAATCCGATCACTCTGGATTGTATCCGG
>NZ_BANB01000961.1 GCF_000964365.1 Acidisphaera rubrifaciens HS-AP3
GCGCGGCGCGGGTGATCGTGGGCCAGTTTTTCGCCGCCCTCGCACGGCGCGTCGGCGGCGCCGCCCCGGCGCCGAGCGTGCCGCGATCCCTGCTGCGGCGCGTGCTGGCCTGGCTGGGACTGGCGCGATGAAGCCGGCGCCCTTCGCCTATCTGCGCGCCGCCACGACGGAGGAGGCGCTGGAGGCGCTGGCCGCCCACGGGACGGAGGCGCGCATCCTCGCGGGCGGGCAGTCGCTGGTGGCGATGCTCAACATGCGCCTCGCCCGGCCGTCGCTGCTGATCGACATCATGCGCGTGCCGGCGCTGGGCCGCGTCGAGGTCGAGGGCGACGATCTGTGCATCGGCGCCGCGGTGCGTCAGGCGGCGCTGGAGCGCAGGCCCGATCTGGCGCGGGAGGTGCCGCTGCTGGCGCGGGCGCTGCCCTGGGTCGGCCATTACCAGACGCGCGCGCGCGGCACCGTCTGCGGTTCGGCCGCGCACGCCGATCCCAGCGCGGAGATCCCGCTCTGCCTCGTCGCCCTCGGCGCCCGCGTGGGGCTGCGCCGGCGGTCGGGGCGGCGGACGGTCGGGGCGGAGGCATTCTTCGCCGGCACGATGCAGACGGAATGCGCGCCCGACGAGATGATCGACCGCCTCATCGTGCCGCGCCGCCGCCCCGATACGGGCTATGCGTTCGCGGAGATCGGGCGTCGCCATGGCGACTTCGCCATCGTCGCCTGCGCCGCCGTCGCCGGTCCCCACGGACTGCGGCTGGCCGTGGGCGGCGTCGCGGACCGCCCGGTGGCGCGCGACTTCCCGCCGCTGGACGGGTCCGCTCTCGATGACGCGCTCAACGCCTTTGCCTGGGCGCTGGGCGGGCGCGACGACATGCACGCGACGGCACGCTATCGTCGCGGGCTCGTGCGTCGCATGGGCCGGCAGGTGCTGGAGGAGGCGATGGCATGCCGCAACTGACCGCCGACGCGCGCCACGTCGTGCGCTTCACGCTCAACGGCGCGCCCGCGCGCTGCGAGGTGGAGCCGCGCACCCTGCTGACCGATGCGCTGCGCCACCATCTGGGCGCGACCGGCACGCATGTCGGGTGCGAGCACGGCGTATGCGGTGCCTGCACCGTGCTGATCGACGCCGCGCCCGCCCGTGCCTGCCTGACCCTCGCGGTGCAGGCGGAGGGCTGCGACATCCGCACGGTCGAGGGGCTGGCGCCGTCGCCCGGCACGCTCGGCGCGCTTCAGGCGGCGTTCCGCCGCCATCATGCGCTGCAATGCGGCTTCTGCACGGCGGGCATCCTCATGTCGATGACCGCGCTGCTCGCGGAACAGCCGGCGCCCGATGCGCGCACGGTGACCGAGGTGCTGGCCGGCCATCTCTGCCGCTGCACCGGCTATGCGCCCATCGTCGCCGCCGTGCTGGATGCGGCGGCGGATATGCGGGAGGCGCCGCATGCTTGATCTGGGCCGCAGCTTCCTCGGCAGCGTGGCGCGTGACCCGGCCGCGCTCGCGATCGTGGACGGCGAGGTGCGGCTGACCTACGCCGCGTGGCTGCGGCACGTCTCGGCCGTCGTCGCGGGTCTCGACGATCTCGGCCTGCGCCCCGGCGACCATCTCTTGACACTGTTGCAGAACCGGTGGGAGGCGGCGACGCTGTACTGGGCCTGTCAGCTCGCCGGCATCATCATCACGCCGCTGAACTGGCGCGCGACGGCCGACGAGGTGGACTATGTCGCGACCGACGCCGGGGCGCGCGCCGTCGTCTACGAGCAGGCTTCCGCCGACGCGCTGGCGGCGTCCGCTTGCGCCCGGTCCCTGCCGCGCGTCGTGATCGGCGACGCCGCGCCGCCGGGTGCGTGTTGATCTGATCGAGGGTGGAGAAGCGCTGGGC
>NZ_BANB01000960.1 GCF_000964365.1 Acidisphaera rubrifaciens HS-AP3
GATCGGGCGCCTCGCCGGGCTTGAGGCCATACCGCTGCTCAATCCCGTGCAGACCCGACTCCGCGTATGGCGCCGCCAGGAAGCCGCCGGCCTGCGCTGCCGTAAGGCCGAGGTCGTGCGCGAGCTGATCGCGGATCGCGGCGATGCGGTCGTCACCTATTTGGGGAAGTTCAGACGCATGGGCTGAACTCACGCCGAACATGCTATGGAGCCAGTGCATGAACGGACTGTTGGCGAAGCCCGGACTGTCCTGAT
>NZ_BANB01000959.1 GCF_000964365.1 Acidisphaera rubrifaciens HS-AP3
CTGTCCTTGTACCAGCCGTCGAAGCCGTGTCCGGCCTCGCAGCGGAGGTCGTAATGGATCATGCCGCGCGCCCGGATGCCGTATGCGTCATCGCGCCTAACTGGCCCCGACCGGCAATCACGGCAAGAGAGTGCCGGTCGCGCGGCTGCGATCAGGCCGCCTGCAACAGCGGATCAAGCTTGCCCTGGCGCTCCAGCGCCAGCAATTCGTCGCAGCCGCCGATATGGCGTCCGTCGATGAAGATCTGCGGCACCGTCGTGCGGCCGCCGGCCCTCCGCGTCGCCTCCGCGCGCTCGGGCGAGCCGCCGGGCGCGTCGATCTCGCGGAACGTCACGCCCTTTTTGGTCAGCAGCCCGACCGCGCGGGCGCAGTAGGGGCACCACGGCTGGGTGTAGATCTCGATCTCCGGCATTCCACCGCTCCTGTTGCAGCGCGCAAATCGGGAGAGCGCGGCCGCTGCACAAGGGCGTGCCGCGCGCAGCCGGTCAGACGAGGCGGCGATCGGCCACGCGGGCGGCGGCCAGGACATCGACCGAGGCGGCGCCCGCCCCGAGCAACGCCGCCGCGCAGGCGCCGGCC
>NZ_BANB01000958.1 GCF_000964365.1 Acidisphaera rubrifaciens HS-AP3
CCCGCGGCACCCCGCCCGCCGCCGGCCCGCGATCGGCCATCACGGTCGGGAGACACCGCGTGACCGCCCCTCACCTGGTTTATTTCGCCGACCCCATGTGCTCCTGGTGCTGGGGCTTCTCGCCGGTGATCGACGCGATCACCGCGCGCTTCGGGCAGGCGCTGCCGATCCGCCTTGTGCTCGGCGGCCTGCGCCCCAGCACCACCACGCCGATGGACGACCGGACGCGCGAGGAGGTGCGCCATCACTGGCAGCACGTCCACGACGCGTCCGGACAGCCCTTCGACTATGGCTTCTTCGACCGCCCGGCCTTCGTCTACGACACCGAGCCGGCGAGCC
>NZ_BANB01000957.1 GCF_000964365.1 Acidisphaera rubrifaciens HS-AP3
TGCCGCCGCCCGCCAGCGCCAGATGCAGCGTGCCCTGCCGCAGCGCGCGGCGGTACAGCGGCTCCGGCCCACCGGTCCCGCGCACGATCCCCGCCCCGACCGCCGCCACCCGGTCCCGGTAATCCGCCGCCAGCGCCGGGGTGTGCGAGTGATACAGGCCGATCGCGACGTACCAGTTGTCCCCCGCCTCCTCGTACAGGCTGCGCAGGTAGCGGGCGGCATAGTCGGCGTTGCGGGTGGGATCGAACGCGTCCTCGAGCGAACGGAACGCCGCCGGGTGCATCTGCAGATCGACCTGCATGCAGCCGACATCCACATAGCGCGCGCCGCGCGACAGGCTCAGCCGCACCCAGGCGACGGCCGCCGCCTTGCTCTCCAGGAACAGCCCGGTGCCGTCGGCATCGATCGTCCAGGGCCACGGGTGGATGTCCGTCATCGTCGCGATCGGCCGGCCGCTTTCGACCTTGGCGATGGCGGTGAGGATGCCGGCCGGGATGGCGTGCGCGTGTTCGGCCGCCGTGATCGCGTCGGCGCAGTATTTTGCCTGCGTCGCGTCCCAGCCGGCGGCTGGCTTGGCCGTGGCCGGCGCGGTGGCCGCGGGGGCCGCAGACGGCTGAACCGCGGCCGTGGCCGAACTCGGCGCGGACGAGGGCGGATGCGCGGCGCGGCCGGAGCTGGG
>NZ_BANB01000956.1 GCF_000964365.1 Acidisphaera rubrifaciens HS-AP3
GAGATCGGCAGCCGCCTGCTGCACCTGCGGCACCAGCGATCGGGGGCGGGGCGGGCGCATGCGCAGGGTGGGCGAGGCGACCATCACAGCGCCGATCACCGCGCCGCTGCCGTCCCGGACAGGCGCGCTGACGGACATGCTGCCGGGAAACATCTCCTCGGACGTGATCAGCCAGTCGCGCGCGCGGATGCGCTGCATGTCGGCGGCGATCCATGTCGGGTCGACCCGCGTGGCCGGCGTGAAGCGGGCGAGCTTGCGCGACAGCACCTGCGCCTGGACGGTCTCGGGCGCATAGGCGAGCAGCAGCCGTCCCGGCCCGGCGTGCAGCGCGAAGCCGCGCGACGGTTCGAAATACAGGCGCAGATTGGGGTCGGCGCGGTGCAGGGCGACAACCTCCCCCTCCAGGCCCGCGCGGATGATGAAATAGGCGTTCTCGGCCGTGCTTTCGGCGAGGGTCGCGAGGATGGGATGCGCGGTCGCGGCAAGAGATCGGAAGAGCACACGTCTGAACTC
>NZ_BANB01000955.1 GCF_000964365.1 Acidisphaera rubrifaciens HS-AP3
CGGGTGCCCGCCGCGCCATCCCGATGACCGCGGAGGAGCTGCTGGAGGCCGGCGTGCTCGTCTACCTGCAGGGGCTCGGCGTGCCGGCCGCATCGGAAAAGGCTTGAAACCGCCGTGAGCCGCGCGTATGTAAATGTTATAAACATTCGCGGAGAGGAGGGCCGCCATGGGCGGGCTTACGTCGCGGCTGGATGACTACGGCAAGGGCGCGTGGATCGGGCTGATGGTGCTCGGCTTCATCGGGTTCTGGCCGATCGGTTTGGCAATCCTGGGGTTCCTCATGTTCAGTGGCAGGCTGCGGGCGTGGCGCGAGCAGGGCGGATCGCCCGGGCGCTGGTACAATGCGGACATGCGCTGCGGCCACCGGCGGGGCCGGGCGGGTCGCTTCACCTATGCGCCGTCCTCGGGCAACGCGGCGTTCGACGAGTACCGGACGGAGACGCTGCGCCGGCTTGAGGAGGAACAGCGCGAGTTCATCGAGTATCTGGAGCGGCTGCGCCGCGCCAAGGACCGGCAGGAGTTCGAGCAGTTCATGGCCGAACGCACCCGCCGCCCGCGCGAGGAGCCGCCGCCGGCCGAAACGGCCTGATCAATCCGCGACTGGCTTGACGTGACGACATTGGCGCATGCCGGCGATCCCGGTGCGCGCCTTTTTCGTGCGCGCGATCAGGCGCGCCCGCGCCGGGTATGGCGCGCGAGGCCGCGTTCGACCTCGCCGCACAACGCCGCCACGGCCGCGCGCATCGCCGCCACTTCGT
>NZ_BANB01000954.1 GCF_000964365.1 Acidisphaera rubrifaciens HS-AP3
GGGCGGCCCGCCCGACAGTCCCGGACGCGCGGTCGGTCCGTTCAGTGGGGGCTGACAGGCAGCCAGTGCTACAGTGACACCCAGCAGGACGAGCGCGCGACGCAACATGGACGATCCTTCCGCGGAACAGGAGCGAGGCCAGGCGGTCGGCGGTCTTGTGCTGGTTTCGACGCCGATCGGCAACCTCGGCGATATCAGCGCGCGAGCGCGGCTCGCGTTGTCGGGGTGCGACCTCGTGCTGTGCGAGGACACGCGCCACTCCGCCGGCCTGCTGGCGGGGCTCGGTCTCTCCGCGCGGCTGGAGGCGTTGCACGAGCACAACGAGGAGGCGCGCATCCCCGCCGTGCTCGCCCGCCTGCATGCGGGTGCGAGGGTGGCGCTGATCAGCGACGCCGGCACGCCGCTCGTCTCCGATCCCGGCTTCCGTCTCGTGCGCGCGGCGATCGCCGGGGGGATCGAGGTCACCGCGATCCCGGGGGCGAATGCCGCCGTCACCGCCCTGGTCGTCTCCGGCCTGCCGCCGCTGCCCTTCCTCGTGCTCGGTTTTCCGCCGCCGCGCGCGGCGGCGCGGCGGGCGGCATTCGGGCGGCTGGTCGCGGCGGAGCGGGCGGGGCTGTCGGCGACGCTGATCTGGCACGAGGCGCCGCACCGCCTGGCGGAGACGCTGGCCGAC
>NZ_BANB01000953.1 GCF_000964365.1 Acidisphaera rubrifaciens HS-AP3
GCGACGCGGACCTGGTGCGCTTCCTGCAACGCGCGGCCGGCTACGCCCTGACCGGCAGCACCCGCGAACACGCCCTATTCTTCGGCTACGGAACCGGCGGCAACGGTAAAGGCGTGTTCCTCAACACCCTCGCCGGCATCTTCGGCGATTACGCGACCATCGCGCCGATGGAAACTTTCGCCGCAACGCAGACCGATCGGCACCCGACCGAACTGGCCATGCTGCGCGGCGCACGTCTCGTCACCGCACAAGAGACCGAACAAGGCCGCGCCTGGGCCGAGTCCCGCATCAAGTCACTCACGGGCGGCGATCCCATTACCGCGCGGTTCATGCGGGCCGATTTCTTCACGTATCAGCCGCAATTCAAGCTGTTCATCGCCGGCAACCACAAGCCCGCCCTCCGCAACGTGGACGAGGCGATGCGCCGTCGCATGCACATGATCCCATTCACCGTCACCATCCCGCCAGACCAGCGCAATCCAAACCTCGCCGCCGAACTCAAAGCCGAATGGCCTGCCATCCTCGCATGGGCAATCGCCGGCTGCCTGGACTGGCAACGCCAAGGACTCGCCGCACCCGCCGCCGTCGCCGCCGCAACCGACGAATACCTGTCCGGCGAGGATGCCCTTGGCCAGTGGATAGAGGAATGTTGCGAGGTTGGCCGTCACTGCCAGGAAGGCAGCACCGTCCTGTATTCGGCCTGGAAGACATGGGCCGAACGTGCAGGCGAGCAAGCCGGAACCCAGCGGCGGTTCAGCCAAGCCCTGCAAACCCGAGGCTTCACACCCTCACGACTGCCGAACAGCAAAGCCGCCTTCGACGGCATCCGACTGCCGATCGAACGCCCGCACCACGAGACGGACAAGGACCGTGACTGACGATTCTGAAGCTTCTGAAGCTTCCCCGCTTTTCCAGCGTCTAGAGCGGTAGCCCTTCTGAGTGAATCGGCAG
>NZ_BANB01000952.1 GCF_000964365.1 Acidisphaera rubrifaciens HS-AP3
GCAACGTTTCTTCCATGGCCGTGGGGCGCGCGTGGGGTGCCGGGGCTGTGGCAGACGTGTGCGGCGCATGCGGGGATGGCAGGTGCGCGAACCGTTCGCCCTCGGCCATGTGCTGCGCCCGGAAATAGTCAGACCCGCCGGACTCGTATTGATGCCCCAGCGCCGCCGCATCCGTGCCGCTCTGTGCCTGCCGAAGCTGCGCCAACAGACCGGCATACTGCGGGGTCTGTAATTCGTGCTCCATGAAGCCCATGTTGGCCGCGTCGGAGTGCCAGTCCAGGCCGTGTTCAGCGGCCCACTTCAGGAACTCGGCACGACGCGGGCCATGCCACT
>NZ_BANB01000951.1 GCF_000964365.1 Acidisphaera rubrifaciens HS-AP3
CGCCGGCGGCAGGGCCGGATCGATCCCGCGTTCGAACCGCGCGCGCGCGTCGCTGTTGATCTGATGGCGGCGGCCCGTGCGGGCAATCCGCACGGGATCGAACAGCGCGACCTCCACGAACACGTCGGTCGTGTCCGCATCGCAGCCCGTCCCCTCGCCGCCGACGACGCCCGCGAGCGAGACCACGCCCGCCGCGTCGGCGATGACGCAATCCTCCTCCGTCACCGTCACGTCGCGGCCGTGCAGGCCGCGGAACGTCTCGCCCGCGCCGCGCCGCATGGTCAGCAGCCCGCCGGTTACCTTGTTCGCGTCGAAGACGTGCAGCGGCCGGCCGAGATCGAGGGTGAACAGGTTGGTCACGTCCACCAGGGCGTTGATCGGCCGCAGCCCC
>NZ_BANB01000950.1 GCF_000964365.1 Acidisphaera rubrifaciens HS-AP3
GAACACGGCGGCCGCGCGCACGAGGCCCGATATCGCGAGCGCGTTCCAGTCGGTCAGCACCTTGTCGTCGCGCCCCGGCCTGACCCGCGCCGAACGCGCGTGCAGAAGGCGGCGCCGGCAGGCCGCGAGCCGCGCTTCCTCGTCGGGCGTGCCCGGCGGCGTCACGCGGTGGAGGATGGTGTGCCCCTCCCAGTTACCGCCCGGCTGCACGTCATAGGCGCGCGCGAAGGCAGCGGCATCGGCGCCCAGCAAGGCCGCGATCTCGTCTTCGGTCCAGACGTAGAACCGGCCTTCCTCGCCCTCGCTGTCGGCATCCTCGGACGCGGCAAAGGCGGCCCGGCCATCGGCGTCCGCCGCCGCGGTCATGTCGCGCTCCATCCAGCCCACCGTCTCCTCGGCCCGCGCCGGATAGAGCGGGTCGGGCGCGTCCGCGTGGGCGAGGGCCAGCAGTTCGAGGATCTGCGCGTTGTCGTAGAGCATCTTCTCGAAATGCGGCACCAGCCAGACGCCGTCGGTCGAGTACCGGGCGTAGCCGCCGCCGAGATGGTCATAGATGCCGCCCTGCGACATGCGCCGCAGCAGCAGATGCACCGCCGCCCGCCCCTCGGTCCCGCCGATACGGTGATCGTTCTGGAACAGGAAGCGGAAGATCGGCGGGTTGGGAAACTTCGGCGCGCCGCGCATGCCGCCCTGATCGCGGTCGGTCATGCCGAGCAGCCGCGCCCCGGCGGCATCGAGCGCCGCCGGGCCGATCCCCTCGCCCGGCCGCAACGCCGCCTGCGCCGCCAGCGCGCCGCGCAGCATGTCGGTGTTGTGGCGGATGCTGTCCTTCTTGTCGTGGTAGGCCGCCGCGACGCCTTCCAGCACCTGTCGGAAGGACGGGCGCCCCCAGCGCGGCGTCGGCGGAAAATACGTGCCGCCCCAGAACGGATCGCCCTCGGGCGTGAGGAACATGGTCAGCGGCCAGCCGCCCTGTTCGCCGAGGACGTGCAGCGCGGACATGTACAGGTGGTCGATATCCGGCCGCTCCTCGCGATCCACCTTGATGTTGACGTAGAGCGCGTTCATCAGCGCCGCCGTCTCGGCATCCTCGAAGCTCTCATGCGCCATGACGTGGCACCAGTGACAGGCGGCGTAGCCGACCGAAAGCAGGATCGGGCGGTCGAGCGCCTGCGCCTCCGCGAGCGCGTCCGGGCCCCAGACCCGCCAGTGGACGGGGTTGTCGGCATGCTGCAGCAGATACGGCGAGGCGGCGTCGCGCAGCAGGTTGGCGGCGGGCAGCATGGCGTGTTCCCTGTTCCTCGGGTCGGCACCCGGTTTCACAGCGGGGTTTGGCGCGGCGGCCCCACCCCCCTATCTAGGCGCGATGCGGCGCCGCGGCACAGCGGCGCGCGCCTGTCAGGAAGAACGCATGAACGACCGCCGCGCCGACGATCCGCCCCTGTATTTCGAGGCGCACGTCTTTGTCTGCTGCAACCGCCGCCCCGATGGACACGCGCGCGGCAGCTGCGCCGCCGCCGGCTCGGAGCGCCTGCGCGACTACATGAAGGCGCGCGCCAAGGAGATGGGGCTGAAGGGCGTGCGCGTGAACACGTCGATGTGCCTCGACCGCTGCGAACAGGGACCCTGCGTCGTCGTGTATCCCGAAGGCATCTGGTACCGCGTCGGCTCGACGGCGGACGTGGACGCGGTGCTGGAGGGGCATGTGCGG
>NZ_BANB01000949.1 GCF_000964365.1 Acidisphaera rubrifaciens HS-AP3
GGGCGGGCGGGCGGGCGGCGCGAACGGCCGGAACGCCGCGAGGGCGGCGTAGCCGGCGAGCCCCGCCCCGAATGTCACCGCGGCGGCACGCAGGCAGAAGCTTTGCAGGTTCATGCTGTCCCGACCCTCCGACGCCACCCACGAGGCGAGGCCCCTTCCCAGCCGCCGACGTCCCGACTCGATCGCGACCGGCGACGGCCGGACTCTAGCGCGGCCTTGGCCACCGCCGTGTCTCGAAGTGCGACGGCTGTTACGAAAACCCCGCCAGCGCCCTGACATCGCCGGGTTCCGCTCCGGCCGCGCGCAGCGCCCGCACGCTCGTCGCCCCGTCGCGCTTGGCCAGCCGCCGCCCCTCGGCGTCGGTCAGCAGCGGATGATGCGCATAGGCGGGG
>NZ_BANB01000948.1 GCF_000964365.1 Acidisphaera rubrifaciens HS-AP3
GCCGGCGCGCGTGCGCGGGCGGTACCAGGGCTACCTATCGTCGATCTTCGTCGCCGCGTCGATGTTCGGGCCGGTCGCCGGCGGGTATCTGACGCAGGGCTTCGGCTGGCGCTCGGTCTTCCTCGTTAACGTGCCGCTGGGCGCGGTCGCGCTGATCCTCGCCCGCCGGCTGCCGGCGCACCGGGCGGAGGGCGGCAGCCTGCGCTTCGACGTGATCGGCACGCTGCTGTTCGCCGCCTTCGTCACGCCGGTGATCCTGGCACTCGAGAAGGTGCAGCGGGTCGATCCGCACGACATCCCGGCG
>NZ_BANB01000947.1 GCF_000964365.1 Acidisphaera rubrifaciens HS-AP3
GGCCTCGTCGCATCGCTGCTGGCCGAGCGGATGCCGGTGCCGGTCGTCGCCTGCGGCACGGGCGCCGACGCCGACGCGGCGGTGGCCGCGATCCGTGCCGGCGCGCGTGAATACCTGCCGCTCCCGCCGGACCCGGACCTGATCGCGGCGATCCTGCAGGCCGCCGCCGGCGAGCGGCACGCGCTGATCTGGCGCGACCCCGCCATGGGGGCCTGCCTGCGTCGCGCCGAGCAGGTCGCCGGCGCCGACGCCTCGGTGCTGCTGACCGGCGAGAGCGGCACCGGCAAGGAGGTGCTGGCGCGCCACATCCATGCCCGGTCGCGCCGTGCGGGCGGCCCGTTCGTGGCGCTGAATTGCGCGGCCATCCCTGACAACCTGCTGGAGAGCGAGCTGTTCGGCCACGAAAAGGGCGCGTTCTCCGGCGCCATCGCCCGCCGCGTCGGCAAGTTCGAGGCGGCCGGCGGCGGCACGCTGCTGCTCGACGAGATCAGCGAGATGGACATCCGCCTGCAGGCCAAGCTGCTGCGCGCGCTGCAGGAACGCGAGATCGACCGCCTGGGGGGCGCGGCGCCCGTGCGCGTCGATGTGCGCATCATCGCCACGACCAACCGCGACCTGCCGGCCGAGGTCGCGCGCGGCACCTTTCGCGAGGACCTTTATTTCCGCCTCAACGTCATCAGCCTGCGCATCCCGCCGCTGCGCGAGCGGCCGGCGGACATCCTGGCGCTCGCCGATCATTTTGCCCGCCACTATGCCGAGGTGAACGGCGTCGCCGCGCGTGCCCTGTCCGCTGCCGCCCGCGCGCGGCTGGCCGCGCATCCGTGGCGCGGCAACGTGCGCGAACTGGAGAACTGCCTGCATCGCGCCGTGCTGCTCGCCGACGGCGCGGAGATCGCCGCCGCGGCGATCGAACTCGCGCCGGTCGAAGGCGCAGGCGCCGCCGCGTCGCGTGCCGACGCACCCGCCGCCGCCTCCG
>NZ_BANB01000946.1 GCF_000964365.1 Acidisphaera rubrifaciens HS-AP3
GCCCGCGCGCGCGGGCTGCCGGCCGCCGTCTGGGGCGCCGCCGTCGCGCATGCCGGCATGGGCGTGACGGTCGCCGGCATCGCGGGCATGTCGCTCGCCGCCAACACCATCGTCGCGGTGCGGCCGGGCCATGCGGTCGATCTCGGCGGCTACACCTGGACGCTGCGCGACATCCATGACGGGCGCGGCTCGAACTACACGGCGCGCATCGCCGACATCGACGTGACGCGCGACGGCCGCCCCGTCGTCTCCATGCACCCCTCGCGCCGGTCCTTCCCGACGCAGCAGCAGAACACGACCGACGTCGCGATCCACACGACCGGCTTCTATGACCTCTATGCCGTGCTCGGCGAGGAGCGGGGCAACGAGGCGGTGCTGCGTCTGCACGTCAATCCGCTGGCGCCGGAGATCTGGTTCGGCGCGCTGATCATGGCGGCGGGCGGCATCCTGTCGCTGTCCGACCGGCGGCTGCGCATCGGCGCGCCCGCACGGCGCGCGGCCCGCGCCGGT
>NZ_BANB01000945.1 GCF_000964365.1 Acidisphaera rubrifaciens HS-AP3
GCCCGGCCGTCGCCGCCGAACGCGAACCGGTCGTCGCAGGCGCCGATCCGCCGGACGGACACGGCGCCGTCGCGCGCCAACGCCAGGACCGAGGCGCGCGAACAGGCGTCGGTCCTGCCCTCGATCAGCACGAGGGCGGCATCCCCGACGCTCCAGGCCTGGGCGATGCGTGCCTCGGTCAGGTCGGGCAGCGGCGCGGGCGGCGCCTGGCCGTCGCTGACCGACAGGGCGGGCGTGCCGCCGGTCCGCTGGAGGACGAGATGGGTCGGTCCCAGATCGACGACGCCGAGCGGCCGGCTGGTGCCGCAGCCTGCCAGCAGGCCGGCCGCGATGAGACCGCCCACGGCCGCCGCCGCCAACCCGCGGCGCCCCGTCCGCTTCATGATCGTCGCGTGCCTCGCGCAGTACATGACCCCGGCCCGCCGGCCTTCCCGCCGATCGCCCTACCGGCCGGCCACGATAGGCCAGCTCGGCAAGATTAACTCTATCAGGAGTGGTCGACCGAAGCCACATCGGCAACCGGGAATGGTGTCTTTTCACACAGACCGATACAAACGGTTATCGGCGGGCAACCGGGCGCGTCTTTCCGTCCCGGCGCGCCTCGTCTATCGCGGGGTCATGCCCAGACCTGTCCGTCCCCCCGGCCCGGCCGGTCGGTCCCGATGAACGCGCCGCCCGACACCCCGCACATCCTGCTGGTCGAGGACGACGCGGAGATCGGCATGATGCTGTCGCGCTTCCTTGCCGATCATGGCCTGCGGGTCACGCGCCTCGCCGACGGGCGCGGCATCGACCGCACCCTGGCGGCCGGGCGGGTCGATCTGGTCGTGCTGGACGTGATGCTGCCGGGCGAGGACGGGCTCGCGATCTGCCGCCGGCTGCGCGGGCGATCGAGCGTGCCGATCATCATGCTGACCGCGCTCGGCAGCGAGACCGACCGGATCGTCGGGCTGGAGATGGGCGCGGACGACTATCTGCCGAAACCGTTCAGTCCGCGTGAGCTGCTCGCCCGCATCCGTGCCGTCCTGCGCCGCGGTCAGATTGCCGAGGCGGCGCAGACCGACCGGCCGGTGACGATGACGTTCGACGACTGGCGGCTCGACACGGCGACGCGCCAGCTGTTCGACCCGCAGGGCGTGCGGGTGCCGCTGACCAGCGGCGAGTTCAACCTGCTCGCCGTGTTCTGCCAGCATGCGCGCAAGGTGCTGTCGCGCGAGCAGCTGCTCGACCTGCTGCACGGCCGCGCGGCGGCGGTGTTCGACCGCAGCATCGACATCCAGGTCAGCCGGCTCCGACGCAAGATCGAGCCTGATCCGCGCGATCCGACCTTGATCAAGACCGTCCGCTACGGCGGCTACATGTTCACGCCGAAAGTGACGCTGACGGGCGACCCGTGAGACGCCTGCTGCCGGGCAGCACCGCGGGACAGGTCGCGGTGATCGTCGTCGTGGCGACGCTGATCGCGCACGTGATCTCTTCGGTGATCTGGATACGCATGCGCGAGGGAGTGCCGCCGCAGTTCCGCGTCGCGACCGAGCGGATGGCGATCTTCACCCATGCCTGCGCGGCGATCCCGGAAGAGGCCTGCGCAACGGCGGTGGCGGCGGCGGACCGGCGGACCCTGCGCATCCACCTGGCCGACGCGCCGCCCGACGGGCAGGCGCTGCCGCCCCGCATGGCCGCCGTGCTGCACCGTCAGCTCGCGCCGCTGCCGGCGCGGGGACGCATCACCGAAGCGGGGGTGAGCGTCGGCGTGCCGATACACGGCGAATGGCTCCGCTTCGATCTTGACGCCGCGCGGCTGCGCCCGCGCTGGCTGCACCCGGTGCTGACGATCTCGTTTCTTCTGTTCCTGACGGCGGTGCCGCTGCTCGCCCTGTCGCTGTGGGCGGTGCGGCAGGTCACGCGCCCACTGGAACAGCTCGCGACGGCGGCCGAGGTGATCGGCGAAGCCGACCCGCGCCCGGCCCTGCGCGAGGCGGGCACGCGCGAGATCCGGGCGCTGGCGCGGGCGTTCAACGATCTGCTCGACCGGCTGCGCCGTCACGTCGCGGAGCGCACCCGGATGCTGGCCGCGGTCAGCCACGACCTGCGCACGCCGCTGACCCGCATCCGCCTGCGCGCCGAGCAGATCGAGGACGAGAACCTGCGCGGCCGGCTGCTGCGCGACGTGCGGATGATGGAGCTGATGATCGGCTCCGCCCTGTCGCTGCTGGAGTCGCAGGAGAGGCGCGAGCCGGCGGAGACGGTGGATCTCGCGGCCCTGCTGCAGACGATCTGCGACGAGTTCGCCGATGCGGGGTTCGACGTCACCTATACCGGCCCGCTGCACTGCCCGGCGCGGGTGCAGCCGCGCGCCCTCGAACGCGCGCTCAACAACGTCATCGACAACGCGCAGAAATTCGGCGGCGCGGCGCGCGTCGGCCTGCGCGTGACAGCGGACGGACTCGAGATCGACGTCGAGGACGACGGTCCGGGCATCCCGCCGGAGGAGCGCGAGAACGTGCTCAAGCCCTTCTACCGCGCCGCCGCCGGCGCCGAGGTGCCGGGCAGCGGCCTCGGCCTCGCGATCGCGCGCACGCTGGTGACGGCCCAGGGCGGAACGCTCACGCTGCATGACCGCGTGCCGCGCGGCCTGTGCGTGCGACTGACACTGCCCCGCCACGCCTGAGCCGCCGGGATGCGCCGCTGCGCGGGCGGCGCGTCATGCGCCGTCACACTCCGATGCACGCCCGCATCCGCCCGACCGCACCGCGTTACCCGGCGATCCTAGGTTGAGGCTGCTGAACAAGCCTGACCAAGGAGGTCGCCAGACGATGCTTTCCCTCTCAAAGCGCATCGCGTTCGCCGCCCTGCCCGCCGCCGTCGGCGCGGCCCTCGTCGTCGGCGCCGTGCGTGCCCATCCC
>NZ_BANB01000944.1 GCF_000964365.1 Acidisphaera rubrifaciens HS-AP3
GCGATCGCCGCCGGGCCGGCGGCCACGCGACGCTGCGCGCGCCGGCTGACGCTCGCGGTCGGGGCGGAGGGGGTGATCTGGGGCGCGGGCTTCGTGCTGTTCGCCGCCCTCGGCAGCCTCAATCAGGAGCTGTTCGCCCTCCTGCTCGGCGCGGGCGTGGCGGCCGGCGCGGCGATGAGCCTCGGCGCCTACCTGCCGGCCTTCCGCGCCCGCTTCTATGCGGCGACGCTGCCCTATGCCGCCTGGGCGGTGGCGCAGGGCGACGGGCTGCATCTGCTGCTCGCCGCCATCGTGGTGCTGTTCAGCCTCGCCATCGGCCGTCTCGCCGGGCAATTCAGCGCGGGCTTCGCGGAGAATCTCCGCCTTCGCTACGCCAACGCCGCCCTCGCCGACGAACTGCGCGCGCAGCGCGACGCGGCGGAGCGGGCGAGCCTGGAGAAATCCCGGTTCCTCGCCGCCGCGAGCCACGATCTGCGCCAGCCCGTGCACGCCCTCGGCCTGTTCGCCGGCGCGCTCCGCCACGGCATGCCGGAGCCCGCGCGACAGGCGGTGCTCGATCAGGTGGCGGCGTCGCTGGAGGCGATGGACGGGCTGTTCGCCTCGCTGCTCGACCTCTCGCGCCTCGATGCCGGGGTGATCGAGCCGCGGCCGCGCGCCTTCGCGCTGCATCCGCTGCTCGCCCGCCTCGTCGCCGAATACGCGGCGGAGGCGGCGGCGCGCGGCATCGGCCTGCGTCTCGTGCCGACCGAGGCGGTGGTGCAGACCGATCCCGTGCTGCTGGAGCGGATGCTGCGCAACCTGATCGCCAACGCCGTGCGCTACACCGAACGGGGGCGCGTCCTAGTCGGCGCAAGGCGGCAGACGCGGGACGGCGCGCGGGTGCGCGTCGAGGTCTGGGACACCGGCCCCGGCATCGCCGAGGCCGACCAGCCCACCGTGTTCGAGGAGTTCGCCCAGCTCGCCAACCCCGAACGCGCGCGCGGCAAGGGCCTCGGCCTCGGCCTCGCGATCGTCCGCCGGCTGTCGCACCTGATCGACTGCCCGGTGGCGCTGCGCTCGCGCCCCGGCCGCGGCTCCGTCTTCAGCGTCGCCGTGCCGCGCGCCGTCGCCTTGCCGCTGCCCGTCGC
>NZ_BANB01000943.1 GCF_000964365.1 Acidisphaera rubrifaciens HS-AP3
GTCGACCGGCAGCGGCAGCGGCGCGTCGTCGCGCAGGGTGACGAGGGTCCGCGACAGGCGTGCGGCCTCGGCATGGGCGATCAGGGCGTCGCGCCGCTTGGACGGCTTCATGCCCGCGGCGGCGGCGAGGATACCCTCCAGGTCGCCGTATTCGGCGACGAGCTGCGCCGCCCCCTTCGGGCCGATGCCGGGCACGCCCGGCACGTTGTCCACCGGGTCGCCCATCAGCGCCTGTACGTCGATGAGCTTGCCGGGCGGCACGCCGAACTTCTCGATCACCTCGGCCTCGCCGATCGGCTTCTGCTTGATCGGGTCGAGCATGCCGAGGCCCGGCCGCACGAGCTGCATCAGGTCCTTGTCGGAGGAGACGACGGTGACGCGCCCGCCGGCCTCGATCGCCGCGCGGCCGTAGGAGGCGATGAGGTCGTCGGCCTCCCAGTCGGCCAGCTCGATCGCCGGCACGCCGAACGCCTCGGTCGCCTGCCGCACGAGGGCGAATTGCGGGCGCAGCTCCTCGGGCGGTTCGGGCCGGTGCGCCTTGTAGGCGTCGTAGAGACGGTTGCGGAAGGTCACCCGGCCGGCGTCGAAGATCACCGCCAGATGCGTCGGCCGCTCGCCCGCCGCGTGGTCGCGCAGCAGCTTCGCCAGCATGTTCGAAAAGCCGAACACGGCGTTGACCGGCACGCCGTCGGGGCTGGTCATCGGCGGCAGGGCGTGGAAGGCGCGGAAGATGAAGCCCGAGCCGTCCACCAGAGCGAGATGCAGCCGGGACGCGGCCGGCGCCGCGCCCTCAGTGTCCGTGGTCGTCACCCGCGCCCGGCTTCAGCACGAACAGGCGTGAGCAATAGGGGCACATGACGTCGTGACCCGGGATGCGCAGGAACACGCGCGGATGGCCGAGCGCGCCGTCGCCGCCGTCGCAGGCGACGGTGCGGCTGTCGACCTCGATCACCTCGGTCGGCGCGGGACGCGCTTGGGGCGGCGCCGCGGCAGTCGGATCAGGCATGCAGGGGGTCTCCCGGACCTCTATCGCCACGGTTTTCCGCCGGGCGGCGGGATGATAGCGTCGCGCGGCCGGCTTTCAATGACGCATCCCCGCCCCCATCCCCGCCACCCGCTTCCCGCGAAGCGCCCCATCCGTGCCGCGCTGCTGGCGCTGCTGGGCGCCGTGCTGCTCGCGCCCGCGCTGGGCGGGTGCGCGCATGAGGTCAAGCCCGCCGGCCCGGACAAGACGCCGGCCGAGATGAACCAGGACTGTTTCATCATGCCGGACGGGACGGCCCTGCCCTATCGGGCGTGGCTGCCGCCGCCGGGGGTCGCGACCTGGGCCGTGGTGCTGGCGCTGCATGGCATGAACGACAGCCGCGATGCGTGGGAACTGTCCGCCCCGGCGCTCGCCCGCGCGGGCGTCGCGGTCTATGCGCCCGACCAGCGGGGCTTCGGCGCGACCGACAGCCGCGGCTACTGGCCCGGCACCGCGAGCCTGGAGAGCGACGCGCGGGCGACGGCGGCGCTGGTGCGGGCCCGCGCGCCGGGGGCGAAGCTCTACATGATGGGCGAGAGCATGGGGGCGGCCGTGCTGATGGCGCTGGCCGCGAGCCCGCACCCGCCGCGCGCGGATGGCTGGATCTTCATCGCGCCCGCCGTGTGGGGCCGGGCCGAGCAGACCGTGTTCGAGCGCGTGGGCCTGTGGCTCGCCGACCACACCGTCCCGGGCCTGCATGTGGAGACGCTGCCGGGCGTGCATGTGCGCGCGAGCGACAATTACGCAGCGCTGGTACGGCTGTCGCGCGATCCGCTGACGATCCATGCGACGCGGGTCGATGCGATCGCGGGGCTGGTGGACCTGATGGACGCGGCGCTGGCGGCCGCGGCGCATCTGCACGCGCCGTCGCTGTTCATGTACGGCGGGAACGACCAGCTGGTGCCGCGCCGCGCGACCGAGGCGGCGTGGGCGGCGCTGCCGCGCGACGGCGCGATGCGCATCGCCTACTACCCGCCCGGCTATCACCTGCTGCTGCGCGACGAGGACCGGGGGCGGCGCATCGGCGACCTGCTGGCCTGGATGCGCGACCCGGCGGCACCGCTGCC
>NZ_BANB01000942.1 GCF_000964365.1 Acidisphaera rubrifaciens HS-AP3
CGCGCGATCGCCGCCGCCGCCCCCGCCACGTCGAGCGCGGCATAGTCGAGGCCCAGCAGCGGCACCGGGCGCGCCGTCACAACGCGAGCCGCGCCGACAGCAGGCCGACATCGCGGCCATAGCTGCCCACCGTGCCGAGAAAGGCGCTGCGCCCGCCCTGCTGGCTGGTGTGGTCATAGGTCAGCGTGACGTGGACATAGCGCGACACCAGCCACGTGGCACCCAGCCCCGCCGTCTCGGCATACTGATCGCCGCCGCCCTGGAGGAACGCCACCCACTGGAAGCCCACCCGCACCTGCAACAGCAGGTTGCGCAGGTATTCGTGGTCCCAGACCAGGCTCGCCTGCGTCCAGGTATAGCCGGACACCCCCTCCTGCGCCGCGTCCTCGATGGTGCGCGACAGCCGGCCGGTGACGGTTTCCATCCCGTCCGGGTTCCAGATCAGGTCCGCCTCGGCGACGGGCGCCACGTGGTTGCCATAGACGCCCGCGTCGTAATGCCGCGCCGCGACGCCTAACAGCACGCGCCAGTGCCACACCCCGTCGTCGTCGTAATCGAGGCCGGCGAGCAGAGTCGCGCCTTGCGAATCCCGCGTCGGCTGCAACGGCGCGTTGTTCTGATAGGCGGTGTCCGCGCCGCGCAGCACGACGATCGCGCTGCGCAGGTCGGCGAGGTCATAGCGCAAGGTCACCCCGCCCTGCGCCACCACGCGGTCGCGATAGGCCTGCGGCACCGGGATGCCCTCGATCGTCGTCGCGTCGAAGCGGTAATGCTGCAGGTCGGTATCGACCTTCACCGTCAGCGGCCCGTCCGGCAGCGTATAGGCGGCGCGCGCGTCATCGACGACGAAGGCGATCGGCGCGTCGGACGGCAGCGCGCCGAGATCGGTGCGCGCCTGATGCAGCATCAGATGCGCGAGCCCGACCGTCAGGTGCCCCGGCCCGATCTCGATCACCGCCCCGGTCGCGACCGTGTAGTCGGTGGTATCGACGCTCGGGTCCTCGAGATACCGCGTGTCCGTCAGATCGACATAGGCGCCGAGATGGATGCGGTCGTCCTCGCTCGACAGGCTGAGCGAGGGATGCGTGATCTCCACCAGGCTCGGGCGGATGCCGGTGACGCCGGGCGCCGGATTGCTGTCGAAGCCGATGCTCTGCTCCAGCGCCGGCTGCGCATCGAGCATGTCGCCGACCCGCAGGCCGAGCGCGTCGTAGCCGGGCCGCAGGCGGGAGACGACGGTCACCCCCCGCTCGACCCCGTAGCCGGGCAGGCTTGCCGGAAAATACGCCGAGAGATCGTCGGCGGCGGCGAGCCCCGGCGTCGCCGCGAGCGCGGCGGAGAGCGTGCCGCACAGCGCGACCCGTCGCCTCACGGCACCGCCCTCGCCGCCAGCACCGGCCACCGCC
>NZ_BANB01000941.1 GCF_000964365.1 Acidisphaera rubrifaciens HS-AP3
GCCTCGACCGTCTCGATCCGGCCCTCGCTGCCCGGCACGGTCGGCACGCCGGCCGCCGCCGCCGTCGCCCGCGCGGCGGCCTTGTCGCCCATGGTGCGGATGGTCGCGGCATCGGGGCCGACGAAGATCAGCCCGGCCGCCGCCACCGCCTCGGCAAACGCCGCGTTTTCCGACAGGAAGCCATAGCCGGGATGGATCGCATCCGCGCCGTGCGCGCGCGCCGCCTCGATCACCGCCGGGATGCTGAGATAGGATTTCGCGGCGTGCGGCGGGCCGATATCCGCCACCTCGTCCGCCATGCGCGCGGCGAGCGAGTCCTGATCGGCGCGGCTCGCGCCCAGCACGGTCACGATGCCAAGCTCGCGGGCGGCGCGGATGATGCGCACCGCGATCTCGCCGCGATTGGCGACGAACAGCCGGCGGATCGGCATGGGCGGCGTCAGGTCTCGATCTCGTACAGCGGCTCGCCCGCCATCACCGGGTCCTCGTTCTCGACGAGGAAGCGCACGATGCGGCCGGCGGCGTCCGCGGTGACGGCGTTGAAGGTCTTCATCACCTCGATCAGCCCGATCGTCTCGCCCGCCGCGACCGTATCGCCGTCATTCTTGAACGGCGGCTCGTCCGGCGTGGGGCGGCGGTAGAACGTGCCCGGTATCGGCGCGGGGACGGTGGTGATCGGCATGCTCTCTCCGGGCTCTGATCGAACGGCGGCGCAGCGTGACCATGTCTGCGCGGTCAGGCAAGACACGGATGGGCAAATCCTCGGCCCGAACATTGACCCCCGCGATGCGAGCGCCGAGACTTTGTGCGACGCACGCGGAGGAGGCTGTCATGGCGGTGTTGATCGACTGCGACATGGGCGAGGGCTACGGCCTGTACCGATGCGGTGACGACGAGGGGATCATGCCCCATGTCACGCACGCCAATGTCGCCTGCGGCTTCCATGCCGCCGATCCCATGATCATGCGCCAGACCATCGCGCTCGCCAAGGCGCACGGCGTCGCGGTCGGCGCCCACCCGTCCTTTCCCGACCTGCAGGGCTTCGGCCGGCGGGAGATGCGCATGGACCGGGCGGAGATCGCCGCCTGCGTGCTGTATCAGGTGGGCGCGCTCAAGGCGTTCCTGGACGAGGCGGGACTACCGCTCAGCCACATCAAGCCGCACGGCGCCCTGTACGGCGTCGCGTCGCGCGACGAGGCGATCGCCGAGGGCATCGCCGACGCCGCCTGCGTCTACGGCGTGAAGATGCTCGGCCTCGCCGGCACGGAGCATGAGCGGGTGTGGCGGCGGCGCGGCCTCGACTTCGTCGCCGAATACTACGTCGATCTCGACTACACCGACGACGGGCGCATCATCATCACCCGCGAACACGCCGCCCGCGACCCGGACGAGGCGGCGCGGCGTGTCGTGCGTATGCTGCGCGAGGGGCTGATCACCACCATCAACGGCCACGACCACACGCTGCGGGCCGAGGCGGTGTGCGTGCATTCCGACACGCCCAACGCGGTCGCGCTGACGACCGCGGTGCGGCGGGCCATCGCGGATTTCGCCTGAGTCCGGCGGCGCGGGCCGGCGCGCAAACCGGGCGGGCGTCCCGGCGTTGACCGGAAGCCGGGACCAAGGGCCGAACCGGGGCCCGGCACGGAAGGAGCCCGCGTCATGACGAGTGCCATCCTGGCGATCCTGCTGGCCAGCCTGACCATCGCCGCCCGCGTGGCGGTGCCGGCCGCCGAACGCGCC
>NZ_BANB01000940.1 GCF_000964365.1 Acidisphaera rubrifaciens HS-AP3
TAGAGCGGTAGCCCTTCTGAGTGAATCGGCAGGGGTACTCAAATCGGTTGATATCTGATTCAAGCTGTCTGCCGGGTCTGGAGGCCGGCAGGCATGTCGAAGGCACTTTCTGTCGATCTTCGGACCCGGGCGCTGGCGGCTGTGGCGCAGGGAGCGACACACCGCGAGGCGGCGGCACGGTTTGGCGTCAGCGCCGCCAGTATCAGCCGCTGGCGGGCTTTGGAGCGTGAGCAGGGCGACGTGCAGCCCGGTCCTCTGGGTGGCGATCGGCGCTCCGGCCGCATCGAGGCCCATGCCGAGATGATCCTGCAACTCCTCGGCCAGATGCGGGATGCGACCATCGCGGAATTGCGCCATGAACTCGGTGAGCGCGGGCAGTGGTTCGGCTACGGGACGCTGCGGCGGTTCTTCCAGCGTCATCGCATCACGCGCAAAAAAAGACCGCGCATGCCGCCGAGCAGGACCGTCCCGACATCCTGAAGCGGCGATGGGACTGGTTCGAGAGCCAGCCTGACCTCGCTCCCGACCGGCTGGTCTTCATCGACGAGACGTGGGCCTCGACCAAGATGACGCGCACCCATGGCCGGGCAGCGCGTGGCGAGCGGCTACGTGCCTCCGTGCCGCACGGCCACTGGAAGACCACGACATTCGTCGCCGGCCTGCGCAGCAGCGGGATCGTCGCCCCCATGGTGCTCGACGGTCCGATCAACGGCGTTGCCTTCCAGGCTTATGTCGACCAGGTGCTCGTGCCCGAACTGCAGCCCGGCGACATCGTCATCATGGACAATCTCGGCAGCCACAAAGGCGCCGGGATCAGGCCCTCCATCGAGGCGGCAGGAGCCAGCCTGCTCTACCTTCCGCCTTACAGCCCAGACTTCAACCCGATCGAAAACGCCTTCGCCAAGCTCAAGGCAGCGCTGCGAAAGGCCGCCGAACGGACGGTCCACGGTCTGTGGGCCGCCATCGGTCGCATCATCGATACGTTCACACCCAACGAATGCACAAACTTCTTCGCCGCAGCAGGCTACGATCCAGACTGATCGGCTACCGCTCTA
>NZ_BANB01000939.1 GCF_000964365.1 Acidisphaera rubrifaciens HS-AP3
CGCGCCGGTGTCGGACGCCGGGACGATGGCGAGCCGCCAGTCGGCCGGCATGCCGAGGATGGCGCGCGAGCGGGCGACCACCTCCTCGATGCGGGCCTTCGGCGCGGCGGCGCGATGGCTGCGGCCGAGCAGGGCGCCGGCGATCGCCTCGGGCGACCAGCCGGGGCGCTTGGCGCAGGGTCCGGAGGAAAAACGGGGGTTGGCCGGACGCAGGTCCGGTTTCGTGCCGATCGGCATGATCAGCTCTCCCTTACAGAAGAGAAGCGTCCCGGTGGGGGGACGTGGCCCGCCACGAGCACTACGGCCGCACCCCGGCGGCGTCAACCGCGTCGCGGCAGCGTCTGAAATGCTTCCTGGGCGGCGGGCGGTTGCCGTAACGTAATGTCGCCCACACCGAGACCGATCAGCGACCGTTCACAAGGGGCAGACCATGAGACGTATCCCCGTCCGCGCGCTTTCCGCCGCCGCCGCCCTCGCCCTGCTGCTGCCCGCCGCGCCGCGCGCCGCGCGGGCGGACGTGCAGCCGATGTACGCGGCGGGGGCCTGGACCCTGTATACCGGCACCGCAACGAGCGGCCGGGCCGTCTGCGACATGCGCGTGACCGGCGAGACCGGCACGCGCCGCATCGACGTGATCTACTTCGACAAGGACGATCACCTGACGGTGCGGATGGACAAGTCGTCCTGGCGCATCCCCGACCGCACGAAGGTGGACGTCGTGCTGCAGTTCGACGCCAACCCGGTCTGGACCGCCAGCGCCGACGGCAGCGGGCAGGTCGTGGAGTTCACCGTCTCGACCAACGGCCTCGATGATTTCGCGCAGCAGTTCCGCTACGGCAACCGCATGCGCGTCTCCTTCCCCGACGGGACGGAGGAGCCGTGGCTCGCGAGCCTCGCCGGCACCAATTTCATGCTCGACCGCTTCCTCGAATGCGTCCAGCGGATACGGGCCACGGGCTCCCAGCCCTATGCCGCGCAGCCCACGGCGCCGACGCAGCCGACAGGGCCGAGCCAGCCCTTTGCCGCACCCGGCGAGACGCGCGGCGGTGATCAGGCAGCGGACGCGCCCTCGTTCGGCGGCGGCGCGCCCGTGCCCTATCGCGGGACGCAGCCAGCCGCCCCGCCCGCCCCGGCGCCGGCTCCCGCGCCCGCACCG
>NZ_BANB01000938.1 GCF_000964365.1 Acidisphaera rubrifaciens HS-AP3
CCGCGTCCGACGCTCCCGGCGGGCAGCGCACGAGCAGGCGGGGCACGGGCTGCGCCGGCAGCAGCGCCAGCATGCGGCGCAGGAACTCCGCCTCGGCCCGCGGCAGCCGCTCGCGCAGGCCCGCCTGCGCGCCGCCGTCGGCATCCTTGCGCACCGTGATGCGAAAGGCCTGGACGTGCACGCCCGCATCGTTCGTGCGCAGATGCAGCGCGACCTCGTGCGTGCCGTTCTTGAGCACGCGCGACGGGATCTGAAAGGCGAACCCGCTGCGCAGCGCGTTCGGCCAGGCGGCGAAGGCGGCACCGACATCCTGCCGCGCGAGGCCATAATAGGCGGCACCCACGCGCGCCCCGTCCACCAGCACGTCGATGCCCTCGATGCCGGCACGCGAGAGCACCCACCCCTCGATCGACAGCCGGCCGGTGACCGGATCGATCACCACCCCGTCGGTGACCACCGGACTGTCCAGGGTGAACTTCAGTCCGTCC
>NZ_BANB01000937.1 GCF_000964365.1 Acidisphaera rubrifaciens HS-AP3
GGCGGGTGCTGGAGGCGGCGCTGTCCGGCCGGGCCGCCGACCTGATGTTCGCCGGTCAGGAGGACGCGGCGCACCGGGCCTTCGCCGACGCGATCGCCGAAGGGGCGACGCGGCCGGCGGGGATGGTGCATCTGGTCGGCGCAGGTCCGGGGGCTGCCGACCTGCTGACCCTGCGCGCCCAGCGGCTGCTCGGCGAGGCGGACGTGATCGTGCATGACCGGCTGGTGTCGGATGCGGTGCTGGCGATGGCGCGCCGCGATGCCCGGCGCATCTATGTCGGCAAGGCGCGGGCCCATCACTGCCTGCAGCAGCATGAGATCAATGCCCTGCTGGTGCGGCTCGCGCGGGAGGGGCAGCGGGTGGTGCGGCTGAAGGGCGGCGATCCGCTGGTCTTCGGCCGCGGCGGCGAGGAGGCGGAGGCGCTGGCGGCGGCCGGCATCGCCTTCGAGATCGTGCCGGGCGTGACCGCGGCGCTGGCCTGCGCCGCCGGCGCCGGCATCCCGCTCACGCATCGCGACGCGGCCCGCATGGTCACGTTCGTGACCGGCCACACCAAGGACGGCGCCGTGGACCTCGACTGGCCGACGCTGGCGCGCAGCGGCACGCTGGCCGTCTACATGGGCGTCGTCACCCTGCGTCACCTGTTCGACGGCCTGACCGGGGCGGGCTATCCCGCCGGCACCCCCGCCGCCCTGATCGAGCGCGGCGGCACCGATGCACAGCGCGTCCTGGCCGCCTCCTTCGCCGATGTCGTGGCCGGGGCCGCCGCCTGGAGCACCGGCGGGCCCGCCCTGCTGCTGCTCGGCGACGTGGTCGCCCACCGCATCACGGCATAGCGCTCTGCAACTTTTGCTTGTTATAGAAGGAGTGACATAAACTCTCGGTTAAGGAGGCCTCGTGTCCGACGCAGCTTCGGTCGAGCGGGCCGCGCGGCGCGCCATGCGGGGCGACATTGCCCGGGTGCGGACCTATGCGTTCGCGGGCATCGACGCGATTCCGGTCGAGGTGCAGGTCCAGATCGCCGCGGGCGTGCCGTCGATGGTCGTCGTCGGCCTGCCGGACAAGGCGGTGGGCGAGGCGCGCGAGCGGGTGCGCGCGGCGCTGACCGCGATGGGGCTGTCGATGCCGGCCCGGCGGGTGCTGATCAACCTCGCCCCGGCCGACCTCCTCAAGGAAGGCAGCCATTTCGACCTGCCGATCGCCCTCGGTGTCCTGGCGGCGATGGACGTGCTGCCGCGCGACGAGATGGACGGGTATGCGGCGCTCGGCGAGCTCTCGCTCGATGCCACCATCAAGCCGGTCGCCGGGATCCTGCCCGCCGCCATCGCCGCCGCGGGCGCCGGCCTCGGTCTGATCTGCCCGCCGTCCCAGGGTGGCGAGGCGGCCTGGGCCGGCGAGGTGGAGGTGCTGGCGCCGGAGGACCTGTTGCAGCTCATCAATCACATGCGCGGCACGCAGGTGATGGAACCGCCCCGTCCCTCCGGCTTGGCGACGGCGATCCCCGGGCCCGACCTCGCCGACGTGCGCGGGATGGAGACCGCCCGGCGGGCGCTGGAAATCGCGGCCGCCGGCGGCCACAACCTGCTGCTGATCGGCCCGCCCGGCGCCGGCAAGTCGATGCTCGCCGCCCGCCTTGTCGGGCTGCTGCCCGACCTGCTGCCGGCCGAGGCGCTGGAGGTGGCGATGGTCCACAGCGCTCGCCGCCCACCCGACCGGCTGGTGGGTGGAT
>NZ_BANB01000936.1 GCF_000964365.1 Acidisphaera rubrifaciens HS-AP3
GCGCGGGCAGCCGTGGCGTCGGCGCCGCCGCGTCGATCGACGAACTCGCGGCCGGGTGCGGCGTGATCCTCGTCAGCCTGCCCGATCCCGCCGCCGTCCACGCGACCGCGCGCGCGATCGCCGCGACCGGCGCGCCGCCGCGCACCGTCGTCGAACTCAGCACCCTGGCACTCGCCGACAAGCACGGCTTCGCCGCCACCCTCGCCGCCGCCGGCCACGTCGCGATCGACTGCCCGATCAGCGGCACCGGGGCACAGGCGGCGACCGGCGACCTCGTGCTCTATGCCAGCGGGCCGCCGGCCGCGATCGAGGCGCTGCGCCCGCTGCTCGGCGGCTTCGCGCGCGCCGTGCACGACGTCGGCGCCTACGGCAACGGCAGCCGCATGAAGTTCGTCGCCAACCTGCTGGTCGCCATCCACAACGTCGCCGCGGCCGAGGCGATGGTGTTCGGCATGAAGGCCGGCCTCGATCCGCGGCAGATCGTCGATCTCGCGGGCGCGGGCGCCGGCGGCTCGCGCGTCTTCTCGCTGCGCGCGCCGATGATGGCCGACGGGCGCTATGACCAGGCGACGATGAAGATGGATGTCTGGCAGAAGGACATGGCGGTGATCGGCGCCTTCGCCGCCGAAATCGGCGCGCCGACGCCGCTGTTCGCCGCGACCGCCCCGCTCTATGTCGCCGCCATGGCGCAGGGTCTCGGCGAACAGGACACCGCCGCCGTCTGCGCGGTGCTGGAGGGCATGGCCGCGCTGCCGCGGGCCATCAGCGAAGCTGATCGCCCCTCGCCGAGCAAATGATGCGCCGTGCCTGACCCGGCGGGGTAGGGTGCGCGCGATGCCCTAAGGAGACGCGACGATGCAGCTCGGCTTCTTCACCATGCCCATCCATCCGATCGACAAGGATTGGCGGCAATCGCTGCGCGAGGATCAGGAGGCGTTCATCCTCGCCGACGAACTCGGCTTCGCCGAGGCCTATGTCGGCGAACATTCGACGGACGCGGCGGAGAACATCACCTCCTGCGCGCTGTTCCTCGCCACGCTCGCCGGGCGCACACGCCGGATACGCCTCGGCACCGGCACGGTGAACCTGCCCAACACGCATCCGGCGCGGGTCGCGGCCGAGATCGCCATGCTCGACCATCTGCTCGACGGGCGGCTGATCTTCGGCATCAGCCCGGGCGGCCTGCCGTCGGACGCCGAGGCGTTCGGCAGCCTCGGCGCCGACCGCAACGCGATGTTCGTGGAATCGATCGACCAGGTGCTGGAAATCTGGCGCCGCGATCCGCCCTATGACATTGCCGGCCGCTTCTGGACCGTCAGCACGGCGCGCACGATGATCCCGGAGATCGGGCAGGGCATCCTGCCGAAGCCGCTGCAACGCCCGCATCCGCCGATCGTCGTCACCGTCGTCGCCCCCTATTCCAAGGGCGTGACGGAGGCGGCGGCGCGCGGCTGGGACCCGATCTCGGCCAACTTCCTGCTGCCGCAATGGGTGCGCACGCACTGGCCCAACTATGCCGAGGGCTGCGCCCGCGCCGGCCGTCCGGCCGATCCCGCCAACTGGCGCGTGGCGAAGAGCATCTTCGTCGCCGACGACGCCGCGACCGCGCGCGCGTATGCGACCGGGCCGGACAGTCCGTATCGCTTCTACTACAGCCAGCTCCTGCACAAGATGAAGCGCGCCGGCCGCGCCGAGCTGTTCAAGACCGACCGCGCGCAGTCCGACGACAGCGTCACGCTCGATGACGTGTGCGACCGGCTGATCATCCACGGCACCCCCGATCAGGTCGCCGACCGCATCCTCGCCTTCCGCGAGGAGGTGGGCGATTTCGGCACGCTTCTGCTCGCCGGCAAGGACTGGCGCGACCCCGCGCTGGCGCGCCGCTCGATGGTGCTGCTGGCGGAACAGGTGATGCCGCGCGTCAACGCCGCGATCGGTGCCGCGCGGCGGAGCGCCGCCTGATGACGGGCGCCCCCACGCGCATCCGCCTGCCCGCGGGCTTCGCCCTCAACGTCGCGATCGAGGGGCCGGCCGACGCGCCGTGGCTGGTGCTGTCCAACAGCCTCGCCGCCGACCTGTCGATGTGGGACGAACAGGCGACGTGGCTCGCGCGCCGCTACCGGCTGCTGCGCTACGACACGCGCGGGCATGGCGGCAGCGACGCGCCGCCCGGGCCATACACGATCGACGACCTCGCGGGCGACGTTGTGGCGCTGCTCGATCATGTGGGCGCGGCGCGGGCGTCGTTCATGGGCCTCTCGCTCGGCGGCATGACCGGCCTCGCGCTCGCCGCGCGTCATGGCGGGCGCATCGCGCGTCTCGTCTGCTGCGCCGCCCGCGCCGACGC
>NZ_BANB01000935.1 GCF_000964365.1 Acidisphaera rubrifaciens HS-AP3
GGTCGGCCATTCGATCGGCGGCCTGTTCGTGCGCCTGTACGCCAGCCGCCACCCGGAGCAGGTGGCGGGCATGGTGCTGATCGACCCCTATTCCGAACGCCTCTCGGCGCGGATGACCCCGGCGCAATGGCGGGCGCTGGTCGCCTTCAACCGCCGCGCCGGGTCCGACACGGTCGAGACGATCCCCGGCTACGGCGATCTGGAGACGCTGCCCTATGGCGGTTCGGACGCGGTGATGCGGGCGGCGGCGCGGGCATCGCCGTTGCGCCCGGTGCCGCTGGCGGTGCTCGCCCATGGCCGCCCCTTCGCGCTCGCCGCGCCGCCGGCGGGTCTGTCCTCCGCCACGCTGGAGGCCGCCCTGCGCGCCGCCAACGCCGCGCTGGCGACGCTGGTGCCGCGCGCCCGGTTCTTCGTCGCCGCCGACAGCGGGCACGACATCCACCAGGACCAGCCCGCGCTGGTGACGGAGGCGATCCGGCAGGTGGTGGAGGGGGTGCGCCACCCCGACACCTGGGACGACCTCGCCGCCTGCTGCGCGCGCCAGCCGCCGCCCGCGTCGCCCGGCGGCCCGGATGACAGGATTTTCAGGTGATCGTCAGCGCGAGGTTCCAGAGCCCGGGTTAGCGTCGCGGCCGGTTCCGATCCGATGCAGGGAGACGATCCTATGCCCAACCGACGTTCCACTCTTTTCGCAGGCGTCGCCGCGCTGGCGCTGGCCGGCACCGTCGCGCTCGTCCACCGGGCCGTGGCGCGCGAGGCGCCCGCGCCCACGCATGTGATGCAGGTGGTCCTCCCCGACGGCAGCGTGGCGCGGATACGCTATGCCGGCGACGTGCCGCCGCAGGTCGTGCTGGCGCCGGCGCCGCTGCCCTTCACCCCGGCCGCGATGACCGACATGGCGTGGCCGCCCGGCTTCACCCTCGCCGCCGGTCCGTTCGAGGCGCTGTTCCACATGCAGGCGGCGATGGACGCGCAGGCGAACGCCATGCTCCGCGCGGCGGCGCTGTCGGACGCGCCGTGGGCCGGCGCCGCGTGGCCCGGC
>NZ_BANB01000934.1 GCF_000964365.1 Acidisphaera rubrifaciens HS-AP3
CGGCGAGCGCGTCCGCCGCCTCCTCGCCCAGCACGGCGAAGCCGCGCGGCTTGTCCCGGTCGGCCGCGATTTTCGCCACCATGCGGTTCGCCGCGAGGCCGATCGACACCGTGAGGCCGAGCGTCCGCTCCACGTCCAGGGCGAACCGGGCGAGCACGATCGCGGCCGGCGCGCCGTGCAGCGCCTCGGTCCCCGCGAGGTCGAGCACGGCCTCGTCGATCGACAGCGGCTGCACCAGCGGCGTCAGGCGTTCCATCATCGCCCGCATCTGCCGCGCGGCGGTGGTGTATTTCGCGAAGTCGGGCCGGATCACCACCGCGTCCGGGCAGGCGGCCAGCGCCTTGAACATCGGCATGGCGCTGCGCACGCCATAGAGCCGCGCGACATAACAGGCGGCGGTGACGACCCCGCGCGTCCCGCCGCCCACGATCACCGGCCGCGCGGCGAGGTCCGGCCGGTCGCGCTTCTCCACGCTGGCATAGAAGGCGTCGCAATCCACATGCGCGATGGTGAGGCCGAACAGCGCGGGGTGGCGCACGATCCGCCCGCCGCCGCAGCGGCACGGCAGCGCTGCGGCGCAGTCACGGCAGAGGGCGGGGACGGGTTCGGCGGCGGGCGGCCCGGCGGGGTTCGCCGTCAGGCCGGCCACAGCCACGCGGCCCCGCGCACGCCGGAGCTGTCGCCGTGACGGTTGCGCAGCACGGGCGTGGTGATCACGTCGCTGAAGGCGCGCCGGCGGATCAGCGCGGGCAACCTGTCATAGAGGTGGTCCATGTTCGACAGCCCGCCGCCGAGCACGATGCAGTCGGGATCGAGGATGTTGACGATCGGCGCCAGCCCTCGCGCCAGCCGGTCGAGGTGCCGCTCCAGCGCCGCCCGC
>NZ_BANB01000933.1 GCF_000964365.1 Acidisphaera rubrifaciens HS-AP3
GGGCCGCCGCCGACCGCGTCCACCGCCTGATGGCTCGCCTCGGCCATCACCTCCAGCCGCACCGGCGTCCCGTCGCGCAGGCCCAGCAGGTCCGCGACACGCGGCGTGACCGCGACCAGCCGCGCGGGCGAGGCCGGGCCGCGATCGTCCAGCCGCACCAGCATCTGCCGCCCGTCGTCGAGATTGGTCAGTCGCACGATCGCCGGCAGCTGCAGGGTCTGATGCGCCGCCGCCAGCGCGTCGGGGGAATACGCCTCGCCGTCCGCCGTCAGCCGCCCGCCCCGGTCGGACGCGATCGCCGCCAGCCCGGTCTGAACGGCGCTGTAGCTCTCGGCCGGATAGAACCACGCCCCGTCGCCCTGCCACGCCGGGCCGAGGACATAGTGCGGATGCGGCACCGGCCCCGGGCGATGGCAGCCCGCGGCGAGCGGGGCCAGCAGCGCGAGGGCGACGGCGCCGGTCCACCCGCCCCTCACGCGAGAATACGATCGCCGATCAGGCCCACCGACAAGGCGTAGAAGTCGGACGGGTTGTATTTCCGGATCGCAGCGAAGTTGCCATAGGCCATGTAGGCCTCGCCGCCCGACCCGTCCGGCATCAGCACCGCGCCCTCCACATCGCTGCGTGAGAACGGCCGCCCGTCCACCCGCCGCACGCCGAGCCGGGTCCACTCGCCGAGGCTGCGGCGCGAGTCGCGTCCCGCGCGCCCGGCGTCGAAGCCGGCGGGCACCAGCACCGGCTGCCCCCACGGCTCGCCGAGGCGCCAGCCGGAATGCGCGAGATAGTTGCCGATCGAGCCGAGCGCGTCGGCCCGGTCGTCCCAGATGTCGCGCCGCCCGTCGCCGTCGAAATCGACCGCGAGCCGGAGGTAGCTCGACGGCATGAACTGCGGCTGGCCCATCGCCCCGGCATAGCTGCCGAGCATGTGCGCGGGCGTCACGTCGCCGGCCTGCAGGATGCGCAGCGCGGCCAGCAGCTCGGCCGAGAAAAACGGCCGGCGATGCGTCGCGTAGGCGAGCGTGCTCAGCGCCTCGATGACCCCGTAATTGCCCTTGGTCGTGCCGAAATTGCTCTCCAGGCCCCAGATGCCGAGGATCACGCCCGGATCGACGCCGTAGCGGGCACGCACCGCGTCGAACAGCGCGCGGTTGCGGCCATAGACCGCGCGCCCGGTGGCGATGCGGTTGTCGTTGACCACCTTGGCCTTGTACTCGGCCCAGGTCAGCGTGAACTCCGGCTGGTGGTTGAACAGCTCCAGGATGTGCTGATTGACCCGCACCCCGGCGAAGGCGCGGCGCAGCGTCGCGTCGGACACCCCCTCCGATCGCGCACGCACCTCGATCGACGCGACGAAGCCATCGAACCCGTCGTCGCCGCGATAGGCGGCCCGCGCGACGGCGGGGCATGCGAGGGCGGGCGCGGCAAGCGTGGATGCGGCGGCGAGCATGGCGCGCCGCCGGGACAACGAGAGGTTCAGCATGCGCATCTGATGCCACGCTGGGGGAGTCGCGGGCAATCGGGGGCCGTCTTAAGGTCCGGCCATCTTTTTCGGAGGCCGCACGGATGACACAGAATCTTCTCTCCGACAGGATCCTCGGCCGCCGTGCCGCCCGCGCCGCCGCCGTGGTGGCTGCCGTCATCGCCGCATCGTGCCTGGCGGGCGCGCCCGGTCCGGCCGCGGCGCAGGCCGATCCGAACACCGGCGCGCGGCCGGGCAACGTGATCGGCACCGGCTCGTCGCTGCCGCTCGGTAATACGGCC
>NZ_BANB01000932.1 GCF_000964365.1 Acidisphaera rubrifaciens HS-AP3
GCGGTCACCGGCCTCGTGCTGCCGGCGGCGCTGGAGACGCCCGCGCAGCTGCATTTCGAGCGCCACTGGGGCTTCGGCCGCGGCTATCGCCCGATCGACCACGGCGCCGCCTTTTTCGCCGCGGACCGCGAGCGGGGCTGCCCGGTCTGGCAGATCGGCGCCGGGGCGAGCATGGCGTTCCGCCGCGACGTGTTCGACCGTGTCGGCGGCTTCGACGAGCGGCTCGATGTCGGAGCCGCCGGCTGCTCCGGCGACTCCGAACTCTGGCACCGCGTGCTCGCGCACGGATACGTCTGCCGCTACGAACCGGCCGCCGTCGCGTTCCACGCCCATCGCCGCGACGATGCCGGCCTCGCGCGGCAGATCCGCGCCTATATGCGCGGTCACGCGGCGGCGCTGCTCGTGCAGTACGAACGCAGCGGCCATCGCGGCAACCTCCGCCGCGCGCTGGCGACGATGCCGGCCTGGTATGTCCGCCGCTGCGCCGGCCGGCTGCTGCGCGGGCCGAACGAACGCGACCGGCTGCTGCGCGACGAAATCGGCGGGTATCTGTCGGGCCTGCTGTTCTATGTCCGCGCCCCGCGCCCGCGTCCGGGGCCGCGTGAGGCGGGGGGCGCGCGGTGAATGCGACGCCTGCCCCGCCGCGCGTCTCGGCCGTGATCGCGGCGCGCGATGCGGCGGCGACGCTCGCCCGCGCCCTCGA
>NZ_BANB01000931.1 GCF_000964365.1 Acidisphaera rubrifaciens HS-AP3
CGGAACGCCGGCCCGCATGCCGGCGCTGCCCGGGTCCGTCTTCGCCGACAGCCACGGAGACATGGCGCATGTCTGAGATCACGCTGACCCAGTCGCCCGCGCATATGCGCCACGGATCGAGCATCGGCCAGCCGCTGACGCGCCAGGACGGGCCCCTCAAGGTGACCGGCCGCGCGCGCTATGCGGCGGACAACCACCCGCCCGGCATGCTGCACGCGGTGCTCGCCGTCAGCACGATCGCGCGCGGCCGCGTCGCCTCGCTCGATGTCGACGCGGCGCGGGCACATCCCGGCGTGGTGGCGGTGATGACGCCCGCCAACCGCCCGGCGCTCGCCGAGGACCCCGACGCAAAGGCGCATCCGTTCGCCTTCCGCCTCGACGTGCTGCAGAACGACCGCGTGCGCTATGCCAACCAGCCGATCGCGGTGGTGATCGCCGAGACGCTGGAGGCCGCGACCGAGGGCGCGGCATTGCTCGCGCCCCGCTACGACGTGGCTGCCGAGGACGCGGACGCGCGCGTCGGGCTCGACGACGGCGAGCCGTTCGCGCCGCCGGCCGTCGGCGC
>NZ_BANB01000930.1 GCF_000964365.1 Acidisphaera rubrifaciens HS-AP3
TGCGTCAGCCGACGCGCCGGTCGTCGTCGCCGCGCCCGCCCGATGGCGGCGGACGGCGCCGCACCGCCCGACCTTCCGCGAGGCCCCGATGTCGTCCACCTTCGATACCGTCGCCGGAATCATCGCCGAGACCTGCGACATCCCGCGCGAAAAGATCACGCCGGAAAGTCATGCCATCAACGATCTGGGCATCGACAGCCTGGACTTCCTCGACGTCGCCTTCGCCATCGACAAGGCGTTCGGCATCAAGATGCCGCTCGAGCAGTGGACGCAGGAAGTCAACGAGGGGAAGGTCTCGTCCGACCGGTACTTCGTGCTGAAGGATCTGTGCGCCAACATCGACGCGCTGACCGCCGCGAAGCCGGCGACCGCCTGACGCGCGGCGACCGCGCCGGCATTCCGGGCCATGCAGCTCGAATATTTCCGCATGGTGGACCGCGTCGTCAGCCTCGATACCGAGGCGCTGACGGTCCGCGCCGACTGTCTGATCCCCGAGACGAGCCCGGTGTTCGAGGGGCATTTCCCCGGCCACCCGATCCTGCCGGGGGTGCTGATGATCGAAACCATCGCCCAGACCGGCGGCTGGCTGATCATGGCGCTGCACCGCTTCACCCGCGTGCCCTTCCTCGGGCAGGTGCGGGAGGCGAAGATGCGGGCCTTCATCACGCCCGGCCAGCGTGTCGAGACCGAGGCGAAGCTGCTGCATGACGGTTCCGGCTACGCGGTGGCGACCGGGACCATCCGCCGCGACGGCCGCACCGTCGCCGAGGCGGAGATCACCTATCGCGTCATGCCCTTCCCCAACGACTCGATGCGCGCGCAGATGCGCGACTTCGCCCGCACCGTCGCCGTGCCCGAGGTCTATCTGAATGACTGACGCGGCCGCGACCGACCGTGACGCGGTCATAACCGGGGTCGGGCTGGTCTCGGCCCTCGGCGAGGGGCCGGAGGCGCATCTGGCGGCGCTCGACGCGGCGGGGCCGGCGCCGGTGGATATCGACCGCTTCGCCCCGTTCGCGGTGCATCCGATCGTCCGCCTCGACCTCGACCGGCAGATCCCCAAGCGCGGCGACCAGCGGCAGATGGAGCCGTGGCAGCGGATCGGCACCTATGCCGCCGGCCTCGCCCTCGCGGCGGCAGGCGTCGCCGGCGACACCGCGCTGCTGGCGCAGACCGACATGGTGGTGGCGGCCAACGGCGGCGAGCGCGACACGGCGACGGACGGGGCCATCCTATCCGCCCTCCCCCGGCAGCAGAACCCGGGCGCGTTCCTCAACGAGCGGCTGCATTCGGACCTGCGGCCGACCTTGTTCCTCGCGCAGCTGTCGAACCTGCTGGCCGGCAACATCTCGATCGTGCACGGCGTCGTCGGCTCCTCGCGCAGCTTCCTCGGCGAGGAGAGCGCGGGCGCGGACGCGCTGCGCATCGCCTGCGCCCGGATCGCCGCCGGGCAGAGCGACATCGCCCTGGTGGG
>NZ_BANB01000929.1 GCF_000964365.1 Acidisphaera rubrifaciens HS-AP3
TCGGGACGCCGCCAGGGGATGAAGGCGAAGCTCGCCGCGACATAGCCCCAGGCCTGCCCGATCGGCGCGCTCAGCCAAGACGGATGCACCAGCGCCCCCGCCACCAGCACCGCCGTCAGCACCCAGTACAGCGGCACCACCCGCGCGATGCGGCGCAGCAGGAACAGGCGCACCCCGCCGGGCGGCCCGAACAGCGCCGCCGACGACCACAGCATGACGAAGCCGGAGATTACGAAGAACACGTCCACGCCGGCATCCCACGGCAGCGGCCGCAGCCAGCCATAGGGGGCCACGCCCGGCGTGCCGACAAGCGCCCCGGCCTGTTGCGTGATGTGCAGCACGACGACCGACAGCGCCGCCGCCGCGCGCAGCACCTGCACCAGCGGCAGCGCGGCGCCCGCACGCGGCGATTGCAATCCCGTCGGCGCCGGACTAACGGCCATCGGCGCGGGACGGGACGAAGACGGCCATGACAGGCGGGACATCACTGCGGCTTCTGGCCTTCGGCATGCTCGCCCTGCTGGCCGGGTGCAACTCCGATAGCCCGTCCGGGAGCGCGCCGCCATCCGCCGGCACCATGGCGGCCCGCGCCGCCGAGACCGCCACCGGGCAGCAGATCGCCTACACGCACGGCCTGACCCTGGTGATGCCGGCCGCCGACGTGCAGCCGCGCTATGACGCGGCGCGCACGCGCTGCCTCGCCGACCCCGCGCATTGCACGCTGATCTCCGCCTCCCTCACGACGGGCGGCGACGGCGGCGACGACGGGGCGCCGGAAGGGCGGCTGACGATGCGGCTCGCGCATGGCGCGGTCGAGCCCGCGGAGGCGGCGCTGCGTGCCCGCCTGCCGGGCGAGCCCGAGGGCGATCCGGTCGTGCGTGCCCGCTCGACCGAGGCGCAGGACCTGACGCGCACGATCGCGGACTCCGAGACGCGGCTGCATGAGTTGACCGATTACCGCGCCCGGCTGGAGGCGCTGACGCAGCGCCCCGACGTCAAGACCGACGACCTCATCCGGATCGCCTCCGAAATCGCCCGCGTGCAGAGCCAGATCGAAGCCGCGACCGGCGACCGCACCACGCTTGCCACGCGGGTGCAGACCGAGATCCTCAGCGTCGTGCTCGTCGGCCGCTCGGCGCTGACCGGCCGGTTCGCGCCGGTCGTGCGGGTCTGGGACGACAGTGCGACGATCCTGGCGCAGAGCACGGCCGATGCGCTGCGCTTCGCGCTGGAGGCCCTGCCCTGGCTGCCGGTCACGCTGGTCCTGCTGTGGGTATTCGTGCGTATCTGGCGGATCGCCGGGCTGCGCTGGCGCCGCCGCCGCGCGGCACAGGCCGCACCGCCGCCCGCCGGCCC
>NZ_BANB01000928.1 GCF_000964365.1 Acidisphaera rubrifaciens HS-AP3
CTTGATGCCCGCCGTCTCGGCGGGCGAGCCGGGATCGACCTTGCTGATGACCACGCCCCTGGTGTCGGCCGGCAGGCCGAGGCGGCTGCGCCAGTCGGACGTCAGGGCATTCAGCGTCACGCCGACATGCGGGCCGCCGCCCGTCCCGTTGCCGTGCGCCGCGTCATGGTCGCCCGGCGCCTCGGCCACCTGCACGTCGATCGTCTTCTTTTCGCCCGCCCGCATCACCTCCAGATGCGCGGTCTCCCCCGGCGCGATGCCGAGCACGCTGATCGCCAGTTCGCGCGGATTGGCGACCGGCGTGCCGTCGAGCGCGCGGATCACGTCGCCCGGCTGCAAGCCGGCGCGGGAGGCGGGGCTGTTGGGCTCGACCTGCGCGATCAGCGCGCCCTCGTGCTGCGCGAGGCCCAGCGCGCGCGCCATGTCGGGGCTGACCGGCTGCGCCTCCACGCCGATGAAGCCGCGCACGACGTGCCCGGTCTTCTGCAGCTGCGACACCACGACCTTCACCAGGTTCGACGGGATCGCGAAGCCGATGCCGATCGACCCGCCGTCGCGCGTCGGCGAATAGATCGCGGTGTTGACGCCGATCACCTTCCCGTCCTGCGTGAAGGTCGGGCCGCCGGAGTTGCCGTGATTGATGGGCGCGTCGATCTGGATGTACTCGTCATAGGCGCCGGAGCCGATATCGCGTCCCTCGGCCGAGATGATGCCCGCCGTCGCGGTGCCGCCGAGCCCGTAGGGCGCGCCCATCGCCACCACCCACTGCCCCACCCGCGTCTTCGCCGAGTCGCCGAGCTGCAGGAACGGCAGCGGATGCCCGGCCGAGACGCGCACAACCGCGAGATCGGTGCGCGGATCGCGCCCGACGATGTGCGCCGGCAGCGTCGTGCCGTCGTCGAGGCGCACCGTGATGGACGTCGTGTCCTGCACCACATGGTTGTTGGTGACGATCGTGCCGTCGGCATCGACGATGAAGCCGGAACCGCCGACCCGCGTCGGCCCGTGGCCGCCGCCACCACCGCCACCACCGTTGCCGCCGTCCTGGTCGCCGCCGTCATCGTCGCCGTCGCCCGCCCCTGGCTTGAGCGTCGCGGTGATGGTCACCACCGCCGGACGCACCTGGGCGATCAGGTCGGCGAAGTCGGGGACGGTGACGCGGTTGATCTTGCCCGGCCCGGTGTCGGGATTGACCGGCCGCCCGACCGTGCCGTGCGCCCCCTGCACGTCGCCCGGATGCCCCGAATCCTGCCCCGGCGGCGCGTCCACGGCGGGCGGCGCGTCCGCGGCGGGCGGGGCGGCCCGTGCCGCCGCCCCG
>NZ_BANB01000927.1 GCF_000964365.1 Acidisphaera rubrifaciens HS-AP3
TGGGACGGGGGCGGGGGCGGGGGCGGGGCGGCGACAAGGCCGTGCATCGCGCCGCCGCCGGCCATGGCAAGTTCGACGCGGTTGCGCACGCCCACCTTGCGCATGATGTTGCGCAGATGCGCCTTCACCGTGCCCTCGCTGAGGTCGAGGCTGCGGGCGATGTCCTTGTTGCTGTGACCGCGGCGGAGGAAGCCGAGCACCTGTTGCTCGCGGCCGCTGAGGCCGGCGGTCGGGTCGACCGGCGCCGCCGCGTCCGTCCCGCGGTCGCGGCCGGCCTGCCGGCGGATCAGGCGTTGCAGCGCCGACGGCAGGGCGTCGGCGCTCGCCGCCATCGACAGCACGACATGACGGCCGGGGTCGCCGTCCGCCGCGTCGGGCAGGGCGAGGTCGGCACAGTCGGTGATCACGAGGGTGACGGCGGGGCAAAGCGTCCGGTCGAGGCCGGCAAGGGTGTCGCGCAGCCGCGCCGGCGCGTCGCCCGCGGCGATGAGCACCACGAGGTCGATCAGCTCGCCCATCAGCACGTCGATTTCGGCCGGGTCCGCCGCCTCGATCACCCGCAGGGCGGGCAGTTCGAGGCGCAACTGTCGCGCGAACAGGTCGGACAGCATGCGCTGGCGGCTGAGGAGCAAGACCGTGCCGCCGAGCGCCGGCGCCGTGGCGGTCTGGAGCGGTCCTGGGGTCAACGCGTCGTTATAGATACGCCCGATGTTCATCCGAGTCGCCCTCCGAGCCCCAGTTCGCAACGTCCCGACGACCCGTCCGGCCTAGTACGGCCTATTCGTTCTTGCGGAGAGCGCATTGGCTCCGAAGGATTTTTCGTGTGCGCAGTGAGAAAATTTGGAACCCAGACCATCACACTAGACAGCCGTTGATTGCAGGTCAACGTCGACGACGGGGGTTCGTTGCCCTGATTCCGCACTGCAACGTAGTCGTTTTTGTAACCGTGGCGTTGTTGATGCCGCACAGCGCACGGACCAGCCCGATGCCCGACCCGTCTACCCCGCCGCCCGCCGCCCGCGACGCCCGCGCGCCCGAGGCTAGTCCGACCGCGACGCCGGTTGCCGCCGGCGAAGAAGCCACGCAAACAGGCTGGATGACGGTCGCCGCGCGGCCGGAGATGGTATTCGACGCCGACCGCGGGGGGTGCGGCCCCGACGACCAGCCGGACGCGCCTGCCCGGGCGTTCCGCGACGCCGAGGGGCGGGTTCATCTCTTCGCGAGCGGCTCCACCAACCGGTCCTTCGTCGGCCCCTCGCTGGCCGCGTTGAAGCATAGCTGCGTCAGCGCCTATCAGGGCCGTCATCGCGGCGACCCGGCGGCGTTCGACGATTTCGGCTGGCTGGCCGCGTTCTGGACCGAGGACGGGCGGCGAGTGACGGCGCTGGTGCATAACGAGTTCCACGGCTGGCTGCGTCCCGCCCTGTGCCCGAGCGGCGATCAGCTGGCCTGCTGGTACAACGCGGTCACGCTCGCGCAGTCCGACGATGGCGGGGTGCTGTTCGGCCGGGTGCCCGGCGCGGCGGGGGTGGTCGCCGCCCCGGCGCATCGGTTCCGCAACGACCTGCACAGCCAGTCGGGCTATTTCAACCCGAGCAACATCGTGGCCGAGGGCGGCTATTTCTACGCCTTCATGGCGCTGATCGATCCGATCAGCGGCCGGTGGGGCAGCTGCCTGTTCCGCACCGACGACGTGGCCGACGGGCGGCGCTGGCGCGGCTGGGATGGCACGGGCTTCACCGTCGCGGCGCCGAGCCCGTACGCGGCCGGGGCGGAGGCGCCGGCCGAGGGCGGCGGGCGGCTGTGCCAGCCGATCCCCAACCTGATGTTCATCGTCGGCAGCGTGCAGCGTCATGTCCCGAGCGGGCGATGGGTCGCGGTGATGCGCTTCAACGTCTGGGACCGCCCGACGCATGGCGAGGTGCCCGGCGTCTACGCGGCGCAGTCCGCCGACCTGCTGCACTGGTCGCGGCCGGTGCTGGTGCTGAGCGACGCGCAGGCGCGGACGCTGACCGGCGATGCCGAGGGGGTGCAGCGCTATCCGGCGCTGCTCGACGACAGCACGGGCGACCGCAACTTCGCGACCGTGGGCGATGCGCCGCGTCTCTATACGATCCGCACCGATACCGGGTCGGTCTTCAAGGGCCACCGGCTGATCGCCTGGCCGATGCGCCTGTCGCTGCCGCCGCTGGCCGCCGCGCCGCGCTAGGCGGGTCGGGCCGCCGCCGCTAGCGT
>NZ_BANB01000926.1 GCF_000964365.1 Acidisphaera rubrifaciens HS-AP3
GCGGGTGGTCTCGCCCACACAGTTCCACAACTCGGTCCACAACGCCGCCGCCGGCTACTGGTCGATCGCGACCGGCGGGCGGTCGGCGGCGAGCAGCCTCGGCTTTCACGACGACACCCTGGCGGCGGGGCTGCTGACGGCACTCGCCATGGTCGCGACCGAGGACGCGCCGGTGCTGCTGTGCGCCTATGACCATCCGCTCCCGCCGCCGCTCGACCGGGTGCGGCGCACGGTCGCCCCGTTCGGCGTCGCCTTCGTGCTGGCGCCGGTCGTCCGCCCGTCGCTCGGCCTGCGCTATGTCCCGCTGGAACCCGTCGTGCCGGAGACGCCGCGCGATCCGGCGCTGGCCCCGCTCGCGGCGGGCAATGCCATCGCCCGGGCGCTGCCGTTGCTGGAGAGCCTGGCGCGCGGGGCGGCGGGCATTCACCGTCTGCCCTATCTGGACGGGCATCTCGTGCTGGAGACGGCGCCGTGAGCCCGCTCGACGCCGGCGCGATCGCGGCGCTGGTGCCCCATGCCGGCGCCATGATGCTGCTCGAGTCGGTGGCGGCGTGGGACGCGGGGGCCATCGCCTGTCATGCAGACTCGCATCTCGATCCCGCCAATCCGCTGCGCCGCGACGGGCGCCTCGCCGCGCTCTGCGGCATCGAATACGCGCTGCAGGCGGCGGCGCTGCACGGCGCGCTGTGCGCGGGCGGCCCGGCGTCGGCGGGCTATGTCGCCTCGCTGCGCGACGTCGCCTGGACGGTCGAGCGGCTGGACGATCCGGCGCTCGGCACGCTTGATGTGCGCGCGACGCTGGAGCACCGGGAGGGGGGCGGCATGCTGTATGCCCTGGAACTGCGGTCCGCGGCGGGGGCGGTCCTGCTGACCGGCCGCGCGGGCATCATCGTGCCGGCGCCCGCGTCATGATCCGTGCCCTCGTCACCGGCGGTGCCAGTCCGCTGGGGGAGGCGATCTGCCGCCGTCTCGCGGCCGACGGCATGGCGGTGATCGTCCACGCGAATGCCGGCGCCGCGCGGGCCGAGGCGCTGGCCGCCGCCATC
>NZ_BANB01000925.1 GCF_000964365.1 Acidisphaera rubrifaciens HS-AP3
TGACCGGGGCGCTGATCGGGCTCGACTGCCGGGATTTCGACGTGGTCTGCGCCCCCGTGCTCGACCTCGCCGTGCCGGGCGCGCATGCGGGCGTGGTCGGCGACCGCAGCTTCGGCGCCGACCCGGCGGCGGTGGCGGTCCTCGGCCGGGCTTATGCGGACGGGCTGCTCGCGGCCGGAATGCAACCCGTGATGAAGCATGCGCCGGGTCACGGGCGGGCGCTGGTGGACAGCCATCTGGCGCTGCCCGTCGTCCGCGCCCCCGATCTGTCGGCCGACATCGCGCCCTTCGCCGCCTGCGCGGCCGGCCCGTCGCCCCTGCCATGGGCGATGACCGCGCACATCGTCTATACGCACCTCGATGACACATGTGCGGCAACCATGTCCCCGGTCGTGATCGGGGACGTCATACGCGGGCGGATCGGCTTCACCGGCGTGCTGGTGAGCGACGATCTGGCGATGCATGCGCTGGAGGGGCCGCCGGCGGCGCGCGCGCTCGCGGCGCTCGCGGCGGGCTGCGACCTCGCCTGCTACTGCCCCGGCGACGCCGGAGGGAGCGCGGCCGTGCTG
>NZ_BANB01000924.1 GCF_000964365.1 Acidisphaera rubrifaciens HS-AP3
GGGTGCCGACCCGCGCCGACCTGCAGCGCCGGCGGCTGATGGTGACGGCGACCAAATACCTGCTGCCGGTCGGCGCGCTGGCGCTGCTGACCACCATCGCGATGTGGCCCGAATTCGACCGCGCCCGCGACGAGGCGCGGCTGTCCATGAAGCAGATGGCGCACGCGGTGAGCGGGGCGACGCTGTCGGACGCGCGCTACCGCAGCGTGGACGAGCGGGGTCGCCCCTACACGATCACCGCCGTGTCGGCCGACCAGATCTCGCCCGACCGCGTCGATCTCAGCCTGCCGAAGGGCGACCTGACGCTGGAGAACGGTACGTGGCTGATGCTGCAGTCGCGCCAGGGCATCTATATGCAGCGGGCCAAGCAGCTCGACCTGTCGCAGGACGTCACGCTGTATCGCGATGACGGCATGACCGTGCAGACCGAGACGGCCTCCATCGATCTGCACGACGGCGCCGCCGCCGGGGCCGACCCGGTGCATGTGGAGGGTCCGATCGGCACGCTCGACGCCGCGGGCTTCGCGCTGACCGACAAGGGCGATCAGATCCAGTTCGGGCCCGG
>NZ_BANB01000923.1 GCF_000964365.1 Acidisphaera rubrifaciens HS-AP3
GCGAATTGCTGTTGCCAGCCGGCTAGACGTGCCCATCTCGGCCGGGGCCCGATACATGGCGGGCCGCAACGAAACGGCCGGCAACAAAGGGTCCCGAAAGGGTCGGGGGAACGTCGCGATGGATCTCGTCGAACTTGTGGTGCTTCTGTGCTCGCTCGCGCAACCGGGCGTGTGCACCGAAAAGCACATGGTCTTCCAGTCGCACGGCTCGCTGGAGCAGTGCATGAAGGAGGCGCCGCCCTATCTCGCGCAATGGATCAACGAGCATCCGGGCGTGCGCGTCGCCCGCTTCCACTGCGCCTGGCCGGGCAGCGAGGACGAGAAGAGCTGATCCCGCGTGGCCTCCGGCGCACGCTTGCGGACAACCTGACGGATCACGCCCGGCGCGGCGCCGCCGCGTCTTGCCCGCCCGTTCCGGCGCGGGCAGTGTGACGCGCGCCCCGGCCGGCCCTTCCGGGCCGGTGGCCATGGGGAGGCGTCTGCCGTCGTTGAAACATAAAAGGGAAGTCCCCGTGTTGCGCCACGCTGCCATCGCCGCGGTATTCGCCGCCGCCGCCACCCTCGCCGCCATGCCGGCTCATGCCCAGGACGCCGCGGCCGGCGCGAAGACGTTCGTCGTCTGCCGCGCCTGCCACCAGATCGGTCCGGGTGCCAAGAACATGGTCGGGCCGGAACTCAACGGCGTCGTCGGCCGCAAGGCCGGCAGCGTGCCGGGCTTCAGCTATTCCGAGGCGAACAAGACGTCCGGCATCACCTGGGACGAGGCGACGCTGACGAAGTATCTCGCCAATCCGCAGAAGGTGGTCCCCGGCACGAAGATGATCTTCGCCGGCATCCACGACCCGGCGAAGGTGCAGGACGTGATCGCGTTCCTCAAGCAGTACAACGCCGACGGCACCAAGAAGTAGGACTGGCATGGCGGCGGGCGCGATCCGCCCCGCCGCCGTCGCCCGCCGTCAGCCTGGATCGCGGCCCGGAGCCCGGCCGCTATTTCGACGTGGCGTCACCGTGCCCGCCCGTCGGCGCCGAGCCGGATTCCGCGCCGGCCGCGCCCTTGGCGCCGACATGGCCGCCATGGCCGTCCGCGTTGCCCGTCACCTTGTGGCTGTACTCGCCGTTGTGTTGCGCGCCGCCCGGTGACGCCGGGCCGGACGTGGTGCCCTTGTCGGCCGAACCCGAAGCGGCACCGGTATTCTGCGCCCACGCGGCCGGCGCGAGGGCGAGGCTGAAGGCGGCGGCGAGAATGAGGCTGCGCTCCATCTGACGTGCTCCCTGTTTCGTGGTGCCGCGCGGCGCATCGACGCGCGCGGCTTGCGGGGGCAACGCCACGTCCCGCGCGTTCGTTCCGGCGCGCATCCGGCGAAAAGTACTGTTTGAAACAAGGCCGTATCCGCCGCATCAGACATGGCCGCCGGGTGCCGCGCGCGCCGGCTCAGGCAAGGCCATGCAGGAACCAGCCGCCGTCGCCGGTCGCCGGGTCCGCGCCGTCGCCGCGTCGGTACAGCCAGAACCGCCGCCCGCTCTCGTCCTCCACGCGGAAATAGTCGCGCACCGCCCAGATCTCCGCGTCGCGCAGCCACCACTGGCCGTGGATGCGCTCCGGCCCGTCGGCGCGGCGGATGCGGTGGCGGACGCGGCGCCAGACGAAGAACGCGGGCGGCTCGTCGGGCAGCAGCGCCACCGCCTC
>NZ_BANB01000922.1 GCF_000964365.1 Acidisphaera rubrifaciens HS-AP3
GCCTCGGGCCGGTCGGCTTCGGGGCGGTCGGCTTGGGGGGGCGCGCCCTTGGATGCCGTGCCCTCTTGTGCCGCGACGCGCAGGACGGCCACGTTGGTCGACGGGTCGCGGCCGAGCAGCCGCGCTGTCGCGGCGGTGCCGTCGGGCAGCACCACGGCATGGTCGCCGCGTCCGGGCAGGGCCTGTTCGGAGGTAACCAGAAGGTCCGCCCGCCAGAGGATCGCGCTCAGCGGCGTCTTGCCGCGCCGCTCGATTGCCGCGACGAAGGCGGCGCACGCCGCCGCCCGCATCGCCAGGGCCGCCGAGAGGGCGGCGATCGGATCAGGCGGGGGGGCGCCGTCGGTGGGGGGCATCAGCCGCACATGGGCGCGCCGCCATCCGGCCGCCATCCCGCCGTATGACGGGGCTTCATCCACCACCGTGACGCGGCCGGCAGGGCTTCACGCGCGCCGGCGCCGCGAGGATGGGGTCCAGCAGGGCGGCGATCTGGCAGGAACTCAGATG
>NZ_BANB01000921.1 GCF_000964365.1 Acidisphaera rubrifaciens HS-AP3
GATCAGCAGTCCCGCGGCCCGCAGCACCGTCGCCGCCCGGCCCGGCGGGCATCGGCCATAGGTCGCGACCTCGCAGTCCGGGCCGTCGGGCATCGCCGCCGCGAGGCGCGCCGCGAGTCGCCGCAGCCGCCGGGCGAATACATCCTCGCCGTCCGCCGCCCCCGTCAGGCCGCCGCAAGCTGTTGCCCGGACACCACACTCAGCCACATACATCCGCCGCTCCTATGCGTGGGATATTTGCCCACTTAACGTGTGATAATTTCCCACGTCAAGTGATCATGCGATGGCGCTGTGGGCGGAAGGTCCGCGCTTGCCGCCCGGCCGGACACCACTACCTTGACGCTCACCTAGGCAGGACCCCTTGACCGACCCCGCACCCAAGCCCGCCGCCGAAGCCGTGCTGGATGCCGCCGCGCGGTGGCTGCGCCCGCTCGTGCGGCTGCTGTTGCGTCACGGCGTCACGCATCCGGCGCTGTCGGACCTGCTGCGCCGGCTTTACGTGCAGGTCGCGACCGAGGAGGTGCTGACCGACGCGGCGGCGCGCAC
>NZ_BANB01000920.1 GCF_000964365.1 Acidisphaera rubrifaciens HS-AP3
GTGACACCGATCGGCAGACCGCCGGGCGCGAAGCCGGCTGGCACCGCGAAGCCGGCGAGGTCGCAGAGATTGACGAAGTTGGTGAAGGTGCCGAGGCGGCTGTTCGGCCCGATCGGGTCGGCCTCCAGCTCCGCGAGCGTCGGCGTATAGGGCGCGGTCGGCAGCAGCAGCGCGTCGATCCCGGCAAACAGGGCGCGCGCGAGGCGCCGTGCCTCGGCCAGCCGGTGGAAAGCGTCGAAGGCATCGACGGTGCGGCGGCCAAACCCGCCCTCGATGATGGCGCGGGTGGTCGGATGCAGCGCCTCCGGCCGCGCCTCCACGAAGTCGCGCAGCGCCGCCGTCCGCTCGGCGACCCAGGGGCCGTCATAGAGCAGCCGCGCGATGTCGAGGAACGGCGCCAGATCGACCGGCACCGGGTCGAACGCCGCCGCCGCCTCGCCATAGGCGACCGCGACCCAGGGCGCGCAATGCGGCCTGGGATCGATCACCCCGATCCGCGGCCGCGCCGGCAGGGCGCCGCGGCGCAGATGGGCGAACGGGGCCGCGCGGCTGTAACGGTCCGCGGCATCCGCCGCCGCGATGACGCGCATACAGGCCAGGGCCGCGTCCACGGTGGCGGCGAAGACCGAAATCGTGTCGATCGACCGGCAGGCCGGCACCATGCCGCGCGACGAGACGGCGCCCACCGTGGGCTTCAGCCCGACGATGTTGCCGAACATGGCCGGCACACGGCCGGAGCCGGCGGTATCGGTGCCGAGCGCAAGCGGCACGATCCCGGCCGCGACGGCGACGGCGGAGCCGGAGGACGAGCCGCCCGGCACATGCGCCGCCGAATGGGCGTTGCGCGGCACGCCATAGGGGCTGCGCACGCCGACCAGCCCGGTCGCGAACTGATCGAGATTGGTCTTGCCCACCACGATGGCGCCGGCCGCGACCAGCCGCGCCACCGCCTCCGCGTCGGCGGCCGGGGTGTAGGCATAGGCCGGACAGGCGGCGGTGGTCGGCAGCCCGGCGACGTCGATGTTGTCCTTGACCGCGACCGGCACGCCGAACAGCGGCCGGCCGCGCGGCCCCT
>NZ_BANB01000919.1 GCF_000964365.1 Acidisphaera rubrifaciens HS-AP3
CGCCACGGCGGCGGCGTGCTGGCGGGCGTACAGCCCGGCGGTCAGACGCCAGACGGGCTCCACCGCCGGCAGCCGCGCCGCCTCCTCGGCCGGCAGCAGGTGGTCGGGATGCGGGATCGACAGGCGGCCGTTGTAGCTCTCGACCTTGCCGGAGACGACGATGCGCGTGCCCGGCCGCAGGCGCTCCAGCCAGGCGGGGCGGAAGAACACCAGGTCGATGAAGCCGGTATCGTCCTTGGCCGTCACCCGCCAGGGCTGGCGCGGGCGCGTCGGCGCCTCGTGACGCACGACCTCCAGCAGCAGCGTCGCGATCCGGCCCGGCGACAGGTCGCGCACCGGCGGGCGGGTGCGCCGGTCCACATAGGCATCGGGCAGGTGGAACAGCAGATCGAGCACGCGCTCCCCGCCGCAGGCGCGGGCGAGGAGTGCCGCCCGCGCGGCACCTATGCCGCGCAGTGCCGTCAGGGGTGCGAGAAGCGGGGCGAGGGGGGCGTGGTCCACGGCTGACATGCGCGATTGCCGCCCGTATATGACAGCGCGCTCATGCCATCGCCAGAACACGCGCCCGACCACGCGCCCGACGCCCCCGGCACGCCGGCCCTCCCGGCCCGGACGTCCGCTCCCGACGACGCGGCGCCGCAGGGCGCCGACCCGGCGGAGGAGGCGCGCGCGCGGCGCGTCCGCCGCCTCGTGTTCCGCGCCGCGCATCGCGGGACGAAGGAAAACGACCTGCTGCTCGGCGGCTTCGTCGCCGCCCGCGCGGCCGAGCTGGATGAGGCCGAACTCGACGTGCTGGAAACCATCCTCGACCTGCCGGACCCG
>NZ_BANB01000918.1 GCF_000964365.1 Acidisphaera rubrifaciens HS-AP3
GCGCCCGCGCCGTCACCCGCCCCGTCACCCGCCGCGCCGCAGCCGTCGAACTAGGGGGGCGTTGCGGCGGCCGATGGGCGCGATCAGGCGGCGAGGGCGGCGAGGAATATCTTGACCTCGGCCGGCGCATCCGCCGCCAGCATCGACCGGACGAGGTTGCGCCCGAGGACGCGGTAGCTCTCGAACTGCGACTCGGTGAAGAACTGGTTCCTCGTCGCATCGAACGGAAAGGCGGGGTCGAGCCGCCGGTAGGCGAGGCAGTCGACGGCGACATCGGCGGGCAGCGTCGGCTTGACATACAGCAGCCGTCCACGCGCGCCGTTCGGATAGGCGATCGTCGCGAGCCCCCACGGCCGGTCGGGCGCGAGCGGCACGTCGAAGGCGATGTCCGTTGCGAAGTCGATGCGTATCCGCCGGACCGCCGCGCCGAGGTCGAAGTAGTCGTAGTTCGGGTCCGCGTCGGCATCGATGGCGACGATGAGGCGGCAGCACCGCCGTATCATCTCGTAGATGCCGAGATTGTCGAAATGCCCGCCGTCCGACAGGTAGACGGTCGTCCGCGTCGCGTCGGCGCGCAGCAGCATCTCGTTGATCAGCGCGATCAGCGCGTTGCGCGGCCGGCTGCGCGCGAGCGCCGCACCGCGCAGACGGGCCGGATTGGGCAGCCATGCGCCCAGGCGCACGTCGAACAGCGTCATCAGGAACGCTGTCGCCGGGGAGGACGCATAGCCGCGGTTCGGGCTGACGGCGGCGCCGGAGATCGTCATGGCGGTCGCCAGCGACACGCCCTCGTGCAGGGGGCCGCCCCAGTCGCCGGTCGCGGCGTATTGCCGCCCGCGCGCCAGGCTCTCCGATCCGCAGCGGCACGGCGTGAAGATCCAGGGTGCCGCCTTGCGCTCCGCCGCGCTGTCGGCGATGGCGCCTGAGGCGGTCAGGTTGAGGGCCGCGCCGATCACCGGAAACAGCCGCACCGGCGACGGGCCGAGACGCAGGCCGGCGAGCGGCATGTTGTCGTCCTCGGCAAACCCGGTGAAGCCGTCGGGGCGGCGGGTCGATCCCGGCTCCCCCTGTCGCGCGGAGCCGAGGAAGGCGCGCGACAGCCGGTTCCGGTAGGTGCCGTGCATCGAGAACCGGTTCACGTCGATCAGCCGCCCGAGCACGAGCGCGATGCCGCCCGCCGCCGCGATCAGGGCGGCCCGGATCAGCACGCCGTCGCCGAGCCCGGCCGTGATCGCGCCGGCCGCGACCGCGAGGGCGACGAACAGCGCCGCCCCGGCGACGAAGGTCCCCGCCGTGACCAGCCGGCCGACCGACAGCAGCCGCGCATCCGCGATCCCGGAGGTGCCGCG
>NZ_BANB01000917.1 GCF_000964365.1 Acidisphaera rubrifaciens HS-AP3
CGGGAATCCCTCCCGATCCCATCAGGTCGGATGGTGCTCTAGCCTATCAGTTGGTGGGCCTTGCGGCATACCTCACAAGTCAGTGTGTCCCCCAATCATTCGGGACCAAAACGTAACTCGAATGCTATCAGGTCAGGCCTTGCGCCTATCGACCAATCACCACCTCCCAGTGCCCACCTTCGTCGCACCCGGCACGCCACTGCCGTACGCACCCGCTCACGGCGCGACGGAGGCGATCCTGCGCCAGCCGAGGAAGAACAGGGTCAGCAGCAGCGTCCCCGCGCCGACGGCGATCGCGAAGCCGTAATCAACGCCGGGAATCACGAACGGCAGCAATCCCACTGCCAGCGCGGGCGGCACGTGCAGGTCGAAGGCGCGCAGGATGCCGATGCCGACCAGCATGCTGGCCGCCGCGGCGAGCGGCACCGCGCCGAACATGCTCACGAGCGCGACCCCCGCCGCCGCCGTCAGCGTGCAGGCGACCGGAAGGATCAGCGGCCGGCCGGCCCACGGGCAGACCCGCGCGTGGGCGAACATCTCGAAGGCGATGACGACCAGCGGCGGGAACAGCAGCAGGTGGCGTCCGGTCGCCTCGGCGAGCGCGGTCGCGATGACCAGGAAGGCGACGACGAAGGCAATCCAGGAATAATCCTCCGGCGCCTCCTCGGTGATGTCGTCGGCGAGGTCGCCCGGCGAGCCGGCATCCGGAGGCGGCGGCACGAACCGGCGCCAGATCGTCGAGATCGCCGCGAGCGCGCCCAGCCCGATCAGCAGCGACGGCGCGTAGAGCGGGCTTCCGATCCCGAGTGTCAGCGGCAGCAACCCCGCCGAGATCGCCGGCGCGATCGGCGACCGCAGCACGGCGATGATGGCGATCGCCGCGCCCACGGTCAGCAGGACGGAGACGATGCCGTAATTCAGGTGCCGCGTGACGAGGGTGCCGACGAGACCGGTGAGCAGCGGCGTGACCACCAGCATCACCGGCGCCCGCGCCCAGGTGCCGTGCGGCCGCTTGAGGATGTCGTGAGAGAGCGCGCCGAGTTCGGGGAACAGCACGTACGGCAGATGCATCGCCTGCGCGATCCCCGCGACGAGCGCGATGTAGGCGACCGTCGCAACCTCACCCGGCCACGCCGTCCGGGCGAATGGCGCGCGCGGCGGGGGCCGGCCGGTGGAAGCCGTCTGCTGTCGTGGCAACATGCGCCGACCATCCTCCACCCGCGCCGCCCCCGGGGATCGCGGCGCGGCTTCTCACCATGCGTCGCGCGACGACGTCAATCGGCGCGCGCGAGCGCCGCCGCCACACCCTCCCCATAGGCCGGGTCCGCGCGGTGACAATTGGCGACGTGGCGCTCGCGGATATGCCGCGCGGCACCGCCCAGCGAGCGCGCGGTGTTGTCGAACAACGCCTGCCGCTGCGCCGGTGTCATCAGGCGGAACAGGTTGCCCGGCTGCTCCCAATGGTCGTCGTCCGCGCGATGATCGTGATGGGCGGCGACACCCTCCACCGGCAACGGCGGCTCGTCATAGGCCGGCTGGTCGCCCCACAGGCCGGCGGTATTCGGATGATAGCTGACGGTAGCGCCGAGATTGCCGTCGGTGCGCATCGCGCCGTCGCGGTGATACGCACGGAACGGGCAGCGCGGCGCGTTGACCGGGATGTGACCGAAGTTCACGCCGAGGCGGTAGCGTTGGGCGTCGCCATAGGAAAACAGCCGCGCCTGCAGCATCCGGTCCGGCGAGAAGGAAACGCCGGGCACCACGTTGGCGGGCGAGAATGCCGCCTGCTCGACCTCGGCGAAATAGTTGTCGGGATAGCGGTCGAGTTGCATCACCCCGACCTCTATCAGCGGATAATCCGCCTTCGGCCATATCTTGGTGAGATCGAAGGGGTTGTGGCGATGCGCCTTCGCCTGCGCCTCGGTCATCACCTGGATGAACAGCGTCCAGCGCGGGAAGTCGCCGGCCTCGATCGCGGCAAGCAGGTCCCGGCCGTGACTTTCGCGGTCACCGGCGATGATCCCCGCCGCCTCGGCGTCGGTGAGGTTGGCGATGCCCTGCTGGCTGCGGAAGTGAAACTTCACCCAGACCCGCTCGCCCGCCGCATTGATCATCGAAAACGTGTGACTGCCGAAGCCGTGCATGTGGCGGAAGCTTTTCGGGATGCCACGGTCGGACATCACGATGGTGACCTGATGCAGCGCCTCAGGGAGCAGCGTCCAGAAATCCCAGTTGTTGTCGGCGCTGCGCAGGCCGGTGCGCGGGTCCCGCTTGATCGCGTGGTTGAGGTCGGGAAAGCGCAGCGGGTCGCGAAAGAAGAAGACGGGGGTGTTGTTGCCGACGATGTCCCAGTTGCCTTCCTCGGTGTAGAACTTCACCGCGAAGCCGCGAATGTCGCGCTCCGCGTCGGCGGCGCCGCGCTCGCCGGCGACGGAGGAGAAGCGGGCGAAGACCTCCGTCGTCTTGCCGACCGCCGCGAACATCTTCGCACTGGTGTAGCGCGTGATGTCGCGCGTCACGGTGAAGCGCCCATAGGCACCCCAGCCTTTCGCGTGCATGCGCCGTTCGGGGATCACCTCGCGATCGAAATGCGCGAGTTTCTCGATCAGCCAGATATCCTGCAGCAGCACGGGGCCGCGGGGGCCGGCGGTCATCACGTTGGTGTTGTCCGCGACCGGCGCACCGGTTGCGTGAGTGAAGGGTTTGGCGTTCATGGGATGTTCCTCGGGAGCAAGTGTGGCGATCAGGCCGCCCAGGGGGAGTCGCGGATCACCGCGCAGAAGTTGCCGCGCCGGAAATGCCGGTCCCGGTCGGCGAGCACGTCGGCCTTGACGTTGCCGAATGTGGTGTCGGGGCGGTGCCGGATGCCGTCGTAGAATGCCGCGAGGATGTCTTCCTTGAACCGCTCCGTACGCGGATGGGCGCGCACGACGGCCTCGCGCTCGGCTTCGGCGTAGTCGTCGTAGCCGAGGCCGAGCACATCCATCTCCACGCCCGCGGTGACCAGGGCGACGAGTGGGTGCATGTGCCGGGGAATGCCCGGCGTCGTGTGCAAGGCGATCGCGGTCCAGACCGTATAGACGTCGGCCTCCGCGATGCCACGGCCGCGCAGGAAATCGCGCGCGGCGTTGGCGCCGTCCACTTCAAAACGCTCGTCGGCCGAGGCATGGGCCGGCATCAGGCCCATGTCGTGAAACATCGCCCCGGCATAAAGCAATTCCGCATCGTATTTCAGACCACGCCGTTGCCCCGCGAGGGCAGCCCAGTAAAAGACGCGGGCGGAGTGGTTGAACAGCAGCGGCGTTTCCGTATCGCGCACCAGCTCCGTGATTGCCGCCGCGAGGGGTGTGTCGGGCAGGCCAACACCGTTGACTGTTGTCTTCATGTTCGTCACCTCGTTGAAACCGTGTGGCGGCAAAGTAAGAAATTACCGATTTGTCTTCCATTGACGTAACCAGTCTGATTCAGACAAATCGCGTCGGAAAGGGACGTGGCCGTGGGCAAGCGAGGGACGAGAACGGTCGTGCTGCTGGCGATGCCGGGCGTGCAGCTGCTCGACGTGGCCGGCCCGCTCGACGTGTTCGCGGAAGCCAACGCGCAGACCGGCCGCGCCGCCTATCGGCTGGAGGTGGCGGCGGCCGCGCCCGGGGCGGTCGTCACGTCGTCCGGCGCGCGGCTGATCGCCGACCGCGTCGCGGGCGCCGGCACGGCGGGCGATCCGGTAGACACGCTGCTCGTCGCCGGATGCCCGAAGATGCCCGACACGACGCCGCCCCGCCGGGTGGTCGACTGGGTGCGGCGCGAGGCGCCACGGGCCCGGCGCTTCGGCTCGGTCTGCAGCGGCGCCTTTCTCCTGGCGCAGGCGGGGCTGCTCGACGGCCGGCGCGTGACGACGCATTGGGCCGTCGCCGCGCGCCTCGCGGCGGCGTTTCCCGCCGTCACCGTCGATAGCGACGCGATCCACGTGCGCGATGGCCGGCTGCGCACGGCGGCCGGCGTGACCGCCGGGCTCGACCTCGCGCTGGCGCTCGTGGAGGAGGACCTGGGCCGCGACACGGCAAAACAGGTCGCCGCGCAGCTCGTCATGTTCTTCAAGCGCCCGGGCGGGCAGCTGCAGTTCAGCCGCGACGGCGCCTCCCTGCCCTCCGGCCGCGCTATCCTGCAAGAAGTGCAGCGCTACGTCGCGGCAAACCCGGCCGCCCATCACGATGTCGGAAGCCTCGCTGCCCGGACCGGACTGAGCCCACGCCACTTCGCACGGCTGTTCCGCAGCGAGACCGGCGGCACACCGGCCGACTGGGTGGAATCGGCCCGCGTCGCCGCCGCGCGCCGGCTGCTGGAAGAGAGCCGTGCCGCGCCGAAACAGGTCGCGGCGCAATGCGGCTTCGCCAATGCCGACACGCTCCGGCGGGCGTTTCAACGCCATGTCGGGGTGACGCCCGCCGCCTATCGGCGGCAGTTCCGGCCGGACGCCTAGGGCCGCGCGGCAGTCCGGATCATGACATCATCAGCGACGCCGCCAGCCTGTTGTGATGCGTCACCAGGGGCGGCAGATCGGCGGTCACGAGGCGCCCCTCGCGCACCACGACGCGCCCGGCGATGATGCTCCACGCGACCGCGCCCGGATGACACAGCACCAGCGCCGCCGCGGGATCGTGCAGCGCGCCGGCGAGCCCCGGCGCGTCGAGC
>NZ_BANB01000916.1 GCF_000964365.1 Acidisphaera rubrifaciens HS-AP3
GCCGACCTCGCCGGCATGATCGACTTCGCCCTGTTGCAGTTGGTCAACGCGCACGAGCCGGCCTTTGCCTGGATGGCGGAGGGCGGCGATCTGCCGCCGGTGCTGCTGCACGCGGAGATGCTGCGTCTGGCGGGCGCGCTCGCGACCTTCTCGCGCACCGACCGGCGGCCGCCGCCGTTTCCGGCGTGGCGGCACGCCGTCCCGGCGGAGAGCCTGTCGGCCCTGCTCGCCGCGATCCGTACCGCGCTCGGCGGGCTGACGGTTGATACCGCGGTATCCCTGCCGCTCGAACAGCGGGGCAAGGGGATCTGGATCTCGCCCATCCGCGATCGGGCGCTGCTCGGTGGTGCCCGCTTCGTGCTGATGGTGTCGGCGGCACTCGACCCCGAGCGGATACGCGCGGGGTTTCCGAGCCAGGCGAAGATCGGGCCGGCCGAAGCGATCCAGGATCTGGTGAACCTGCAGCTCCCGGGAATCGGACTCCAGCCGCTGCCGGTGGCACCGCGCGAGCTGCCGTACCGGGCGGGCACGGTCTATCTCGAACTCGACCGCAGCGGCCCGCTCTGGCGTCAGCTCGCCCGCTCGCCCGCCTTCGTCATCCATGTAGGCGCCGACCTGCCGGAGCTGTCGCTGGAGTTCTGGGCCGTGCGGCAGGGCTGAGCCATGTCGGGCCGCGCCACGACCCTCCCCGAGTTCGACCGCGACGGCACGACCGAGGCCGACGAGGGCGACACCGCGCGGCTCGATCGCGGGCGCGCGGCGGGGGCGGACGGGCCGGAATTCCCCGCCCCGCCGCCCGCC
>NZ_BANB01000915.1 GCF_000964365.1 Acidisphaera rubrifaciens HS-AP3
GCCGCCGCCCCGTCATCGTGCCGGTCGGCACCAGCCCCGCCAGCGGCCGCGCCAGCCGCGCGCCCCACAGCGCGAGGCGCATGCGCGACGGCGACGGCAGCACCCACGCGAGGACGGCGCGCAGCGCCCGCTCGATGCCGGGGCGCCGATACGTGCGCTCGATATAGGTGCGCGCGTGATCGACCAGATGCATGTAGTTCACGCCGGACGGGCAGGTGGTCATGCAGGACAGGCACGACAGGCAGCGGTCCACGTGCTGCACCACCTCCGGCGTCGCCGGCCGGCCGCTCTCCAGCATGTCCTTGATCAGGTAGATGCGCCCGCGCGGGCTGTCCAGTTCGTCGCCGAGCAGCACGAAGGTCGGGCAGGTCGCCGTGCAGAAGCCGCAATGCACGCAGGTGCGCAGCACGCCGTTCGACGCGGCGGTGTCGGGATCGCGCAGCTGCTCGGCGCTGAAACTTGTCTGCATGTGGTCCCCCGCTGGGCGGTGTCGTCAGTAATGGCTGCGCGCGCGCATCACGACGCGGATGGCGCCGGCGGCGAGGATGACGGCCGCCGCGAAGAACAGCACCGAGGCTAGCGGGTTGTTGCCGCGCAGCGCGACGCGGAAGACCAGCAGGTAGACGAGGCTCAGCACCACGCAGACGGCGCCCGCGATGAAGTTCGGGTTCCGCACGTTCTCCTCCGGGTCCAGCTTGTAGAAGCGGAGGAAGAAGGCGACCATCGCCATCAGCAGCGGCACGAGGATGAGCGGCGTCGGGATCGTCGGCACGTCGCTACAGCCCCGCGTAGAGACGGCCGGGGTTCAGGATGCCCGCCGGATCGAGCGCGGCCTTCACCCGCCGGGTGATCGCCGCGAGCGCCGGCGTCTCCGCCGGCACGACATCGACCGAGGTGCGCAGCGCGTCGTCGCCGCGCATCAGCGTCCAGGTGCCGCCGCTGACCCGCACGGCCGCCGCCACCGCCGCGTGCGAGGCC
>NZ_BANB01000914.1 GCF_000964365.1 Acidisphaera rubrifaciens HS-AP3
AACGGCATGGATTTCGGCGCCCGCGCCTGGAACCGCGCGGAGCGGCGTTCCGCCGGCACCGACGACATCGGGCTGGTGCAGGGCTTTCTCCGCCGCACCCTCGCCGCCGCCCGGCCCGCCTATCGCACCGCCGACCTGCGCGATCCCACCATCACCTTCGCGGGCGAGCCGGACACGCTCGACCTCGTGGCGCCGCAGCCGGCTGCCGACGGGCCGGGCGCCTGGACGCAGGAGCATTTCGGCCTGCGCCGCCACGGCGCCGCCGCGGCCCTGTATGTCGAACTGCGCCGCGATGCGCCCGACGGGCAGCAGCAGGCGGAGGTGCAGGCGCCGGCGGCGCGGGTGATGCTGCTTGATCATGTGTCGCAGCTCCGATTCGCCTATTTCGGCGCCCCCGCCCCGGGCGAGGCGCCCGTCTGGCTGGACCGCTGGACCGGGCAGGCGCGGCTGCCCGCGCTGGTGCGCGTCACGATCCTGCGCGACGATCCGGCGCTCGGCGTCTGGCCGGAGCTGGTCGTGCGTCCGCGCGTGACCGCCAACGCGGGCTGCGTGTACGACCCGCTGAGCGGGCGCTGCCCGCGCGAGGCGCTGCGGTGACGGGGCTGGCCGCGACCGGCGGCGAACTGCTCGGCATCCTCCGG
>NZ_BANB01000913.1 GCF_000964365.1 Acidisphaera rubrifaciens HS-AP3
GGCATCCGCGCGGCGGGGCGCCGGTGACGGCGGGGCAGGGGGCGGCGATGGGACGGCACGGTCGGACCCGCAACGAAGGGGACGCGACCCTAGGGGCCGTTTGCAAAAAATGAAAGCCGCCCCCGCACTTCCTGCCGAGCCGCCCCTGACGCCGGCGGCGCCGGTCAGCCGCCGCCGCCCGCCTGCGCGATCAGGTTGGCGATCAGCCCCGTCCATCCCGTCTGATGCGACGCGCCGAGGCCCTGGCCCGTGTCGCCGTGGAAATACTCGTGGAACCACACATGGTCGCGGAAATGCGGGTCCGTCTGCAGCCGCGCATCCGCCCCCAGCGCCGGCCGCCGCCCGTCGTCGTCGCGCAGGAACAGCCCGGTCAGCCGCGCCCGCAGATCGCCCGCGACGCCGCGCAGCGTCGCCTGCCGCCCGCTGCCGGTCGGCGCCTCCACCAGGAAATCGTCGCCGTAGTAATGGTGGAACCGCTCCAGGCTCTCGATGATCAGGTAATTCAGCGGCAGCCACACCGGCCCGCGCCAGTTGGAATTGCCGCCGAACATCGCCGACCGGCTCTCCCCCGGCTCATAGCCGACCGCGATGCGCGCCCCGTCGCTCTGGAACACATAGGGCTCCGCGTCATGCGCCCGCGACAGCGAGCGGATGCCGTGGTCGGACAGGAACTCCGCCGGGTCGAGCATGCGCACCAGCAGCCGCTTCATCCGGTGCCCGCGCAGCAGCGACAGCAGCCGCCGCTCGCCGAGGCCGGGCTCGTCCCAGCG
>NZ_BANB01000912.1 GCF_000964365.1 Acidisphaera rubrifaciens HS-AP3
CGCCGTCGCCGCCCCGGCATCCGCCCGCTCGATGATGACCTGATCCATGACCGCGCCTCGTCTCTTGTCCGGACCCGAGATGGGGATTCCCATGATGGGAAGGTCAAGGGGCGTCGATCGGCAACGCCGTCTGACCGAGCACCCAGCCCTCCCAGCGCCGGATCGCGGGATCGTCCGGCGCGGTGTCGGGCCGGTGCCCGTCCAGCACGGCAATGACGCACAGCAGGCCCAGCACGCAGTCGAACCGGTCCTCACCCGCCGCGTCGGCGCCGAACCCGTCCAGGGCGGCGGCGGTCAACGCGTCGTCCGGCGACGCGCCGATGCGACGGCCGGCATCAAGCAGGGCCGGGCCGAGCGCCGCGCGATCGGCCTGCCGCCGCTTGCTGCCGCCCATGCGCAGGCCGAGCTGCCGCAGCGCCTCCGCCGGATAGGTCTCGGCAAGCGCGATCGCGCCCGGCGCCGGCAGGGACCGGAACGGGCCGTCGAACGGCCAGAGGCGCAGCGTCACGCCCGCCGCCCAGGCCGGCAGCAGCAGGTCGCGCCACGCCGCGATCGCCGCCTTGCCCGACTGGTTGGCGCCGAGCGTCCAGAAC
>NZ_BANB01000911.1 GCF_000964365.1 Acidisphaera rubrifaciens HS-AP3
GGCTGCGCGAGGTGCTGACGGCGTATTGCGGCCTGGACGCCGCGCCGGGGCCGGGGATGCTGCGGCGGTTCCGCCACCTCGCCGCGCTGCCGCCGGGTGAGTCGTTCGCCCTGCCGGCCGACGCGGGCGACGCCGAAGGCACGCGGGCGCTGGTGGGCGCCTGTCTCGAGCCGATGTTCACCGTGCTGACGGCGACGACCACGGCCACCGCGGGCGCGGACCTGACGCGGCTATACGCGGATCTGTGCGCGCAGACGGTACGGTCGTGGGAGTGGTGCGTCACCCATCCGGCCGTGTCCGGCCCGGTCGCCGAGGCGCTGCGCGCGATGCGGCGGGCGGATGCGCGGATCAAGCTCCGCCTCGGCCCGGGTGACGACGACGAGGTGGATGGCGCCGGGGCGGATGGCGGCGGGTTGGATGCGGCGGCGCTCCTGGCCTGCGGCACCTGGCTGGTGCTGTGCCCGCCCTCGGCGAGCCCGGCGCCGGATCTCCTCGCGGCGTTCGCCGGATGCGCGCAGGCGGCGCCGCAGGTGGCGGCAATCTACTGCGACGAATACGACGCGGTGGCCGATCTGCCGCGTCCGAAACCGGATTGGTCGCCAGAACTGGCGTGGTCGGCGGCCTATGCCGGCGAGGTCGTGGCGCTGCGCAAGCGGCATTTCCTGGCGCTGACGGCGCGGCCCGACGGCGACGGTGCCGGGAACCGGGCGGGGGTGGCGACCCTGGGCGCGACGCATGACGCCGTGGCCGTGCATGCGTTGCTGCTGCGTACCGAGGCGGCGGCGCGCGGCGGCGCGGGGCGCATCGGCCATGTCGACCGGATCGTGGTGC
>NZ_BANB01000910.1 GCF_000964365.1 Acidisphaera rubrifaciens HS-AP3
TCTTCGACGAGCCGACGCGCGGCGTCGATGTCGGCACGATCCCGGAAATCCACGCGCAGATCCGCGCCCTCGCGGACGAGGGGAAGGCCGTGGTGGTCATCTCGTCCTACCTGCCGGAGGTGCTTGCGATTTCCGACCGCATCCTCGTCGCGCGCCTCGGCCGCATCGTCGCCGAGTTCGACGCCGCCGACGCCGACGAGGACAGGATCATGTACGCGGCAATCCACTAGAGGCCGCGACGCGGGCAGGGCACGCGCGCTGACCGGCGGCGGCGCAGGAAGCGATGATATAGCCTGCTTTGGCCTACTTGGAGAGCCAGCTTTGGATCACTGGTGAGGCCTGTCCCAAGAGCGGCGTGAACGCAAAAGCCTACCGATTACATGGTTAGTCCAGCCGCTCCGTGAGCCTATAAATAACCGAGACGCGATCATCAAGCAGGAAGGAACTTACGTCGGGCCAGCCCGTCGCTCGTCCTTGATAGGGACAGCCTGATCTGGACGGCCACAACGACGGCGCCGCACTTCGGTGGAAGCTGCCCGCATGCTCGGATTGCAGGATTCTCCCGCTGCGCTGAACGAGCGTTTGAGCTCGTCATTTATTCTCCCGAGAAGACGCGTGCGCCGGAGCCTCAGAAGGCACACTGACAGGCCGATGACGGCTGGTGCCGGCATCGATGAGCGCTTGCCGGACATTTGCGAGACCGCCTGGACGAAATGTGATGTGTGTGATGTTGGATCGTCGGCGGTGGCTGTCGCCGAAGAACTTTTCGGGAGGGCTACTTTCTTCTCGTTGCGTCCGATCCATGGACCAGACCGTGTGAGACAACATATCTCCCACCATGAGCGGGGCGCATTCTTCCTTGCCGGCGAAAGTCAGCGTTGCCAGGGTATGACTGCTTACCTTGGCAGCGTCCTTTTTGATCTCGTTGAAGATCCGCTCGGCATCGCCCGCGTGCTTGTGGCCCGACTCCAACACCACGTGGAGTCGGACGTGCTCCCATCGCTTGTCATGTCCTAGCCGCCGCTGCGCCTCGAGCAGGCAATGCGAAACGCAATTTCTGAAACAGAGTCCGTATGCAGTGTCTAGGGCTCGGACTCATAACCAGTAGCTGACAG
>NZ_BANB01000909.1 GCF_000964365.1 Acidisphaera rubrifaciens HS-AP3
GAGCCGCCGGCAGCCGAGCCGCCACCCGTCGAGGCGCCGCCTGACGCCACGGTCCACCAGGCGCCCGCCGAGCCGCCGCTGGGCTTTCTCCCGGACGAGCCGATGCCGCTCGCCCCCGCACATGCCATCGAGGCGGAGCAGCCGACCATGAGCCACGAGCCGCACGACGACGCCCCGCCGCCCGAGCCGCCGCATATCGGCGCGCCGCCGGGCGGCGATCATGCCGGGCTGGTGGACCCGAGCGCCGCCGCCGCGGCCGCGAGTTCGGTCGGCAGCCTCGTACGCACGCTTGCCGCCGAACGCAGCGCGGGCGCCTGGCGCGGCGGCCCGACGCTGGAGGATTTGGTGCGCGAGGAACTGCGCCCGCTGCTGAAAGCGTGGTTGGACACGCATTTGCCGCCGCTGGTCGAACGCCTGGTGCGCGTCGAGATCGAGCGCGTGGTGGGCCGCACCGAAATCTGACCCGATCCTGACGCGATCGGCCGCGCGCCGCCGCGTCGCGGCCCACGGCGCGGCTGGCATCCCGGCCCGCCCGGTTCTAAGTGAACGCCATGCTCAACAAGACCTTCGATCCGGCCGAGGCCGAACCGCGTCTGTATGCGGGGTGGGAAGCCGCCGGCAGCTTCGCCGCCGACCCGGCGCGTCCGGGCGCGCCCTTCACCATCATGATCCCGCCGCCGAACGTCACCGGCAGCCTGCACATGGGCCACGCCCTGACGTTCACCGTGCAGGACGCGCTGATCCGCTTCCGCCGCATGCAGGGCCGCGACGCGCTGTGGCAGCCGGGCACCGACCATGCCGGCATCGCGACGCAGATGGTCGTCGAACGCCTGCTCGCGAACGAGGGCACCGACCGCAAGACGCTCGGCCGCGACGCCTTCCTCGACCGCGTCTGGCAATGGAAGGCGGAATCGGGCGGCACCATCACGCGCCAGCTGCGTCGTCTCGGCGCCTCGCTCGACTGGCCGCGCGAGCGCTTCACCATGGATGCCGGCCTGTCGGATGCGGTGCGCGAGGTGTTCGTCACCCTCTACGAACAGGGGCTGATCTACCGCGACCGGCGGCTGGTGAACTGGGACCCGGTGTTCCAGAGCGCGATCTCCGACCTCGAGGTCGAGAGCCGCGAGGTGCGCAGCCATCTCTGGTATCTGCGCTATCCGGTCGAGGGCACGGACAGGCGCATCGTCGTCGCGACGACGCGGCCGGAGACGATGCTGGGCGATACCGCCGTCGCCGTGCATCCCGACGACGCGCGCTATGCCGACCTCGTCGGCCGCCACGTCGTTCTGCCGCTGACGGGCCGGCGCATCCCGATCGTGGCCGACGCCTATTCCGACCCGGAAAAAGGCTCGGGCGCGGTGAAGATCACGCCGGCGCACGACTTCAACGACTTCGCGGTGGGCCAGCGCCATCGGCTGCCGATGCCGTCGGTGCTGGACCGCGCGGCGCGCATCACCCTGGCCGAGATCGCGGACGGGCTCGCCGCCGTCCCCGGCATCGCCGATCCGGCCTTTGTCCGCGGCCTGGAGGGCGCCGGGCGGGAGGAGGCGCGGCGCGCGATCGTGGCCGAACTCGAACGCCTGGACCTCGTCGAAAAGATCGAGCCGAACACGCATCAGGTGCCGCACGGCGACCGTTCCGGCGCGGTGATCGAGCCGCTGCTGACGACGCAGTGGTTCTGCAACGCCGCCGTGCTGGCGAAGCCCGCGATCGAGGCGGTCGAGCAGGGCCGCACGCAATTCGTCCCGAAGCAGTGGGAGAACACGTTCTTCGCCTGGCTGCGCGACATCCAGCCCTGGTGCGTCAGCCGCCAGCTATGGTGGGGCCATCGCATCCCGGCCTGGTATGGGCCGGACGGACAGGTCTTCGTCGCCCGCGACGAGGCGGCCGCCCGCGCGGCGGCGCGCGCCGCCTATGGCCACGACGAGACGCTGACGCAGGACGAGGACGTGCTGGACACCTGGTTCAGCTCCGGCCTGTGGCCGTTCTCGACGCTCGGCTGGCCCACCCGGACCGACGATCTCGCCCGCTACTATCCGACCGACGTGCTGGTCACGGGGTTCGACATCATCTTCTTCTGGGTCGCCCGGATGATGATGCTGGGCATCCACTTCATGGGCGAGGTGCCGTTCCGTCACGTCTACATCCACGGCCTGGTGCGCGACGAGCGCGGGCAGAAGATGTCGAAGTCGCGCGGCAACGTGCTCGATCCGCTCGACCTCATCGACCGGTTCGGCGCCGACGCGCTGCGCTTCACCATCTGCCGCCTCACCGGGCCGGGACGCGACGTCAAGCTCGGGCCGCAGGCGGTGGAGAGCTACCGCAGCTTCGTCACCAAACTGTGGAACGCCGCCCGCTTCCTCGAGATGAACGACGCGCGACCCGTGCCCGGCTTCGATCCGGCGACGGCGCGCACACCGCTGTGCCGCTGGATACTGGATGCGGCCAACGCCGCGATCGCCGAGACGACGGCGGCACTCGACGGCTACCGGCTCGACGAGTACGCGGAGGCCGGATACCGTTTCACCTGGAACCTGTTCTGCGACTGGTTCCTCGAACTCGCCAAGCCGGCGCTGGCCGATCCCGCGCTCGCCGACGAGACGCGGGCCGCGGCGGCGCATGTGTTCGGCATCATCCTGCGCCTGCTGCATCCCGCGATGCCCTTCGTGACCGAGGAGCTGTGGGACCGGCTCGGCTACGGGGCGCCGTGCAGCCTGATCGGCACGCCCTGGCCCGAAGCCGGGGCGGTCGCCGGGGCCGAGGAGGCGCGCGGCGAACTCGACTGGCTGGTGCGCCTGATCGGCGCGATACGCACGGTGCGGTCGGAGATGAACGTGCCGCCGAGCCAGACCGCGCCCGTGCTGCTGCGCGACGCCTC
>NZ_BANB01000908.1 GCF_000964365.1 Acidisphaera rubrifaciens HS-AP3
GGAGCCCGCGGCCCCGGAGCCGCCCGCGCCGCCCGTCCCGCCGGCCCTCCCCGCCATGTCGCGCCGGCAGGGGCTGCGCACCGTCCACCAGTTCCATGCCGGCTCGGCCACCGGCGACGCGATCACCAACGCCATGCTGCTCACCCGCCGCCTGCTGCGCGACGCGGGCTATGTGAGCGAGATCTTCGTCGAACATCTCGACCCCGCGCTCGCGCACGAGCTGCACCCGCTCGACGCGCTGCCGACGCATGCGGACTACGTGCTGATCGTGCGCCATTCGATGGGCCATGACCGCTATCCGCACGTCGCCGCGCTGCCGGCCCCGAAGGTGCTGATCTACCACAACGTCACACCCCCGGCCCTGCTCGCCGGGGCGCCGTACCTGCGGCGCTACGCCGAACTCGGCCGCACGCAGCTCGCCGGCTGGCGCGGCGGCGTCACGGCGGCGCTGGCCGACAGCGACTACAACGCGATCGAACTGCTCCGCCTCGGCTTCGATCCGGTCGCGACCTGCACCCTGCTGTCCGACATCGACGCCCTGCGCGCCCGCGCCGCGGCGATCCCCCCGGCCCGCGCCCTGCGCCCCTTCACCGTCCTGTTCGTCGGCCGCGTGGTGCCGAACAAGTCGCAGGACGTCCTTGTTGCCGCCTTCGCCGCCGCCTGCCGCGCGCCCGGCATGCCCGACGACGCCCGTCTCGTGCTGGTCGGGCGCCATGACGGGCCGGACGACACCTACGTGCGGCGCATCCTGGCCGCCGTGCGCGACGCCGGCCTCGGCGATCGCGTCGTGCTGACCGGCGCCGTGTCCGACGACGAGCTGCACGCCTGGTACGCCCGCGCCGATCTGTATGTCTCCCTCAGCCTGCACGAGGGCTACGGCGTGCCGCTGATCGAGGCGGCGGCGCATGGCGTGCCGGTGCTCGCCTATGCCGCCGGCGCCGTGCCCTACACGCTCGACGGCGATGCGGCGGCGCTGCTCGACACGCCCGATCCCGCCGCCGCCGGGGCGCGCATCGCCGCCCTCGCCGCC
>NZ_BANB01000907.1 GCF_000964365.1 Acidisphaera rubrifaciens HS-AP3
CGCCACGAGTGCCGCGGCCGCCGCCGCGCCGCCGATCAGCGCGGCACGCCGCGTAGCTGTCTGCATCGTCCGCTCCGCCGCGCCCGTCATGTCGCCGCCGCGCCCCCAGGCACCCACAGCACGTCGCGCGCTCCGTGTTCGTTGAGCACGCGGCCGAGGATGAACAGGTAGTCCGACAGCCGGTTGATGTAGCGCAGCAGGACGGGGTTGATCGTCTCCGCCTGTGCCAGCGCCACCACGCGGCGTTCCGCGCGGCGGGTGACCGTGCGGGCGACATGCGCATGCGCCGCCGCCGTGCTGCCGCCCGGCAGGATGAAGCTGGTCAGCGGCGGCAGGCCGGCACGCATCGCCTCGGCCTCCGCCTCCAGCCGCGCGCAGGATGCGTCCGTCATGCGCAGCCGCCCGCCCGCCTCGCCCGGCACGCAGAGATCGGCGCCGTAGTCGAACAGGTCGTTCTGGATACGGGCGAGCAGCGCATCGGTCGCCGCGTCGGCGTGCAGCCGCAGCAGCCCGAGCGCGGCGTTCGCCTCGTCCACCGCGCCGATCGCCTCGATGCGCAGCGCGTCCTTGCGCACCCGAGTCCCGTCGCCGAGCGAGGTCTCGCCGCCGTCGCCGCCGCGTGTCGTCACCCGGTCGATGCGTATCAATGCACGTCCTCCCGCCGGTCGGTCAGTTCGAAGGTAAAGGAATAGGGGATCGTGCTCTCCACGGGAAATCCGTCCTGCTGGGCGGGGTGGAAATGCCACGACATCACCGCCTTCATCGCGGCGGCGTCGAGATCGGGTGAGCCGGAGGTCTGATAGACGGCGGCGTTCAGCACCGCCCCCTCGGTGCCGATGCGCAGCAGCAGCACGACGCGCCCCTGCTCGCCACGGCGCGCCGCCTCGCGCGGGTAGCGCGGCGGGATGTTGCGGATCGTGTGATCCTCGGTGGGGGGCGCCGTGTGCGGGCCGAACACCTCGTCCGTCTCGCCGGTGATGT
>NZ_BANB01000906.1 GCF_000964365.1 Acidisphaera rubrifaciens HS-AP3
GCGGCCGCCCGGGCGGACGGCGGGAGACCGGCGCCGATGGGCATCCCGGCCCGGCGCTGGCCGCCGCCAGCCCGTTCCTGAAGTTCCCGGGCAGCCGGCACATGCGGACCCTGCCGGACGGGCTCTGGCTCAACTTCGGCGGCACGCCTGTGGAGCCTTTTGTGGACATCTTCGCCATCGAGGCCTGCGCCACGCTGCCGAACCTGCTGGACAAGCGGTCGCGTTTCGCGCCCAGCACGACCTCGCTGCTGGCGGTCTGCCCGGTGCCCTGGCTGCTGGCGCCGGTCGCGGCCGAGGACCCGACGCCGCGCTGGCAGCTCACCGGCGTGCTGCGCGCGCCGCCGGTGGTGCCGCTGGTGCTGCCGGTGCGCGACATCCGGGTGATGTACGGCCTGCGCGACACGCATTACGAGGGGTTCGCCCGCAACGCCGTGCCGCATCCGCACGAATACTTCGTGCCGATGACCGCGCTGACCGATGAGAACGGGGCGAGAAACCCGCAACTTCAGGCGCTTATGTCGCGCGCCTGTACTGCCGCGAACTTCCTGGGCTAGCGCCTAGTCGCAGGCGCAGCCATCGGTGGGGCCGCTGTCCTGGCGCACCACGTGATGGTCGATCCATTCCGCCACCAGCCGCCGGGCCTCGTTCAGCGAGGCTTCGGGGTGGTGGATGCGATACAGCGTGGTGCAGGCGCGGAACGCCGCCGGGTCGTCGTTGCCGCAGTGGCGCAGCTCCCGATACGCCGTGACGACGGCGCGCTCGCAGCGGCGGGCGATGCGGCTGACGTCGGAACCCATCGGGCGGCCTCCATGTTGCGAGTCATTCGCAAACGAGACGTATGATACGGACAGCTGCGGCGCCGCACAAGCGGGGCCGTGGGCGGCGCGCGGCGGCTCCGCCCGGAATGGACGCCGCGCCCGGCGCGGATTAGGTAGGGTGGATTGCCGCACCGCAACCGCGCCCGGACCCGATGGCCAAGACCGCCAACAGCCACCAGACCGACTGGGACCGCGACGCCGCCCTGACGGCGGCGCGTATCCTGCTGGAGATCAAGGCCGTCAATTTCCGGCCGGAGGAGCCGTACACCTTCACCTCCGGCTGGAAGTCGCCCGTCTATATCGACTGCCGCCGCATCATCTATTTCCCGCGCGCGCGGGCCAAGATCATCGACCTCGCGGTCGAGAAGCTGGGCCGGGCGATCGGCTATGAGCAGATCGAGGTGGTGGCCGGCGGCGAGACCGCAGGCATCCCCTATGCCGCCTGGATCGCCGACCGGCTCAGCCTGCCGATGGCCTATGTCCGCAAGCAGCCCAAGGGGTTCGGCCGCAACGCCCTGATCGAGGGCGACGTGCCGGACGGGCGGCGCACGCTGCTGGTCGAGGATCTGACCACCGACGGGCGGTCGAAGATCCGCTTCGCCCGCGCGCTGCGCGACGCCGGGGCGATCGTGAACCACACCTTCGTCGTCTTCTATTACGGTGTCTTCCCCGGCAGCTTCGAGACGCTGGCCGGCATGGACATCGCGCTGCATCATTTGTGCAACTGGTGGGACGTACTGGAGGTCTGCCGCGAGCGGCCGTATTTCGCCGACAGCGCGCTGGCCGAGGTGCGGCGGTTTCTGGAAGACCCGCCGGGCTGGAGTGCGGCGCATGGCGGCCTATCCGCCGCGCCGGCCGAGCAGCCCGAGGGCGCCGCCGGATGAGCGGGACGGCGGCGCGGATACGCTCCATCCAGGTCGGCGCCATCGGCGTGCTGACGGACGAGGGGCCGCGCGCGGGCACGCCGACCGCGTTCCGCAAATCTCCCGTGACAGGTCCGGTGCAGGCCGGGCCGCTCGGCCTCGCCGGCGACGCGCAGGCGGACCTGACGGTGCATGGCGGGCCGGACAAGGCCGTCTATGCCTATCCCTGGGCGCATTACGCGGTGTGGGAGGCGGCGCATCCGCGCCTCGCCGGCCGGCTGCGCCCCGGCGCCTTCGGCGAGAACCTGACGGTCGAGGGGCTGGACGAGACGGTGGTGGCGCTCGGCGACCGGTATGCGGTGGGCGGGGCGGTGCTGGAAGTCAGCGAGCCGCGCCAGCCCTGCTACAAGTTCGCGCATATCCATGACGACACCCGCCTCGGCAAATACATGCTGGCCGAGGGGATGACCGGCTGGTACCTGCGCGTCGTCACACCCGGCCCGATCGCCGCGGGCGACGCGATGACCCTGCTCGACCGGCCCTATCCCGCGTGGACGGTGCGGCGCCTGTCGGTGGTGGTGACCGGCCAGGGCGGCGCGCGTCCGGGCCGCGAGGCGCTGGCCGAGCTCGGCGCCATCCCCGCCCTGCCCGCCTATCTGCGTCGCGACATCGCGAAGGCGCTCGCCCGCTAGACGGGCGGCGGCGCCCGGGCCTGCGCGTCACGGCTTGCGCGACTTGTGAAGGAACGATCCGTAGCATGCTGTATTTCGAGGATTTTCCGGTCGGATCGACCCGCGACCTCGGCACGTTTTCGCTGACCGAGGCGGAGATCATCGCCTTTGCCCGTGCCTATGACCCGCAGGTATTTCATACCGACCCGGTTGCCGCGCGGGACAGTTTCTATGGCGGGCTGATCGCCAGCGGCTGGCAGACCTGCGCCAGCGTGATGCGGCGCATGTGCGACGGGTATCTGCTGGACACCGCCAGCCTCGGCTCGCCCGGGGTGGACGAGATCCGCTGGCTGCGCCCGGTGCGGCCGGGCGACGTGCTGTCCGTGCGGATGGAGGTGGTCGAAAGCCGCCCGTCCGCCAGCAAGCCCGACCGCGGCATCATCCGCTCCCGCTGGACCGCCACCAACCAGCATGGCGAAACCGTGCTGACGATGGTCGGCATGGGCCTGTTCGGCCGCCGCCCGGCCTGATCCGCCGCCGGCCGCGACGGACGAGGCGGCGGGCGGGGCGGTGTGAGACATGGCGGCGGGCGGGGCGGCGCCCGGGGCGATC
>NZ_BANB01000905.1 GCF_000964365.1 Acidisphaera rubrifaciens HS-AP3
GGCGGCCGGCGGCCTCGTGCCGGCGGGCCGGCGGCTGCCGGGCGGCGTTCTGCTGGGGCGGCTGCGGCCTTTCGCGCCCGGCAGCGACATCGGTCTCGCGCTCGGCGTGATCGCGCTGCTGTCGGTGCTGATCCTGCCGCTGCCGACGGTGCTGCTCGACATCGGCCTCGCGCTGTCGATCACGGCGGCGGTGCTCGTGCTGATGGTCGCGCTGTTCCTGCAGCGTCCGCTCGATTTCACGAGCTTTCCGACGCTGCTGCTGCTGACCACGCTGCTGCGGCTGTCGCTCAACGTCGCCACCACCCGCCTGATCCTCAGCCACGGTCCGGAGGGGCGGTTCGCCGCGGGGCATGTCGTGGCCGCGTTCGGCGGCTTCCTGATGGGCGGCGACGTGGTGATCGGCCTGATCCTGTTCGCCATCCTGCTGGTGGTGAACTTCATGGTCATCACCAAGGGCTCCGGCCGTATCGCGGAGGTCGCGGCGCGCTTCAGCCTCGACGCGATGCCGGGCAAGCAGATGGCGATCGACGCCGACCTGTCGGCCGGGATGATCGACGACAAGACCGCCCGCCGCCGCCGCCGCGAGCTGGAGCAGGAAAGCGGCTTCTACGGCGCCATGGACGGTGCCGCGAAATTCGTGCGCGGCGACGCGGTCGCCGGCCTCATCATCACGTCGATCAACATCGTGGGCGGTCTCGCGATCGGCGTGCTGCGCGGCGGCATGTCGTTCGCCGACGCGGCCGACACCTTCACCATGCTGAGTGTTGGCGACGGGCTGGTGTCGCAGATCCCGGCGCTGCTGGTCTCGACCGCCGCCGGCATCGTGGTGACCAAGGGCGGGGTGGACGGCACCGCCGATGTCGCCCTCGTGCGCCAGCTCGGCGGCAGCCCGAAGCCCTTGGCGATCGCGGGCGGGGCGGCCGCGGTGCTCGCGCTGATGCCAGGCCTGCCGGCGCTGCCGTTCCTGGGCCTCGCGGGCGTCGC
>NZ_BANB01000904.1 GCF_000964365.1 Acidisphaera rubrifaciens HS-AP3
TGTTGAGGAAGTCCAGCCAGATCGGGCAGCCGGCCGTGGAGTCAGGTGTCACGGCGGTTGTCTTCGTCATGTATGCGAGCGGGTCGTGACGGTGCATCCGGCCGCTACGCAGGTCGATGGTGCCGCCGGGGGTGTTGAGCATCCACAAATCGGCGTCCCACTGGTCCACCGTGGCGGCATGGGCGCGGTCGGCCCGGGCGAGCTTCTCGACGGCGGCGACGGTGCGGG
>NZ_BANB01000903.1 GCF_000964365.1 Acidisphaera rubrifaciens HS-AP3
TGGGACCTGCCGCGCCCCGAGACGGCGGCACAGGCGGTGCGCCGCCCGTCGCTGACGCTGGAGACGCGCGACGGAAGCGTGCTCGCGACCTATGGCGACGTGGTCGGCGCGACCGTCCACCTGTCCGACCTGCCGCCCGCGCTCCCGGCGGCGGTCGTCGCGATCGAGGACCGGCGCTTCTGGTGGCATCTCGGCATCGACCCGATCGGCATCGCCCGCGCCGCCTGGACCAACCTGCGCGCCGGCCACACGGTGCAGGGCGGCTCGACGCTCACGCAGCAGGTGGCGAAGAACCTGTTCCTGACCAATGCCCGCACCTTCCGGCGCAAGGTGCAGGAATTGCTGCTCACGCTCTGGCTGGAACGGCACTTCACCAAGCGGCAGATCCTGGAGATCTGGCTCAACCGCATCTATCTCGGCGGCGGCGCCTGGGGCGTGGACGCGGCGGCGCAGATCTATTTCGGCATCCCCGCCCGCCGGCTGAACCTGTGGCAGTCGGCGATGATCGCCGGCCTCGCCCGCGCGCCGTCCCGCTTCAACCCGCGCAGCAGCCCCTCCGCCGCCACCGCCCGCACGCGCGAGGTGCTGGCCGCGATGGTCGCGACCGGCGCCATCACGCAGGCGCAGGTGGACGCGGCCTCGGCACAGATCGCCTTTCCCCCGCGCGGCGGCGGCGGCGGCTGGTTCGCCGACTGGATCGCCGACTATTTCAGCCCCACCGCCGT
>NZ_BANB01000902.1 GCF_000964365.1 Acidisphaera rubrifaciens HS-AP3
CCCCGTCCGGCAGGCGCGTCGCAAGGACGACCGCCCGACCCTCGGCCCGCGCGGCCTGGACGGCGGCGAGGGTGGCCGTCTTCACTGCACGGGTTCCACGAACACCTTGACCTTGCCGCCGCAGGCCAGCCCGACTTCCCAGGCGCGTTCGTTGGTCACGCCGAAATCCAGCAGCTGCGGCGCGCCGGTCTCGATCGAGCGCAGCGCCGCCTCGGCGACCGCGCCCTCGATGCAGCCGCCGCTGACGGAACCCGCCATGCGGCCGGAGACGGTAACCGCCATCTGGCTGCCCGCCGGCCGGGGCGAACTGCCCCATGTCTCCGTCACCGTGGCCAGCGCCACCTGCTCCCCGGCCCGGGCCCAGTCATGGGCGATGGTGAGGATGTCCTCGGCTTCCGTGGTCATGCCGCTTTCTCCTGCCGGCTGGCGGCCCGCGCGACCGGCGCGGGACGCGACAGCGTCTCGATCAAGGCGCGCAGGCTGGCCAGATTATGGACCGGGCGGAACTCGTCCACATACGGCAGCATCGCACGCGCGCCCTGCGACTTTGGTTCGAACCCGTCCCAGCGCAACAGCGGATTGAGCCAGATCAGCCGGCGGCAGGAGCGGTGCAGCCGGTCCATGTTCTCCGCCAGACCCCTGGCCCCCTCGCGGTCCAGGCCGTCGGTGATCAGCAGCACGACCGCCCCCTGGCCGAGCACGCGGCGCGACCATTCGCGGTTGAACCGGGCGAGGCTGTCGCCGATCCGCGTGCCGCCGGACCAGTCGGGCACGACGTGGGCCACCATCTGGAACGCCACCTCCGCGTCGCGGTGGCGGAGCTGGCGGGTGATGTTGGTCAGGCGGGTGCCGAACAGAAACGCCTGCACGCGGTCGCGGTCATTCGTGACCGCGTGGACAAAATGCAGCAGAATCTGAGCGTAGCGCGCCATTGATCCGGAGATGTCGCACAGCACGACGAGCGGCGGCGGGCGCGTGACCGCGCGGGTGCGGGCAAGCCCGAAGATCTCGCCCCCGTGGCGCAGGCTGTCGCGCAGGGTGCGGCGGAGGTCTGCACGCGGGCCCGTCGTATCGCTGCGGTGGCGCCGGGTGCGGCGCAGGTCAAGCGGCAGCACGAGGCGCCGTATCTCCGCTTTGGCGGCGTTGATCTCGGCGGCGCTCATCGCCTCGAAATCCATGCTCTGCAGCCGTTCGCGTTCGGAGACGGTCAGCACCGCCTCGATCTCGCCCGGCCGGTCGTCGGGCCGCTGCGGCTGCTCGCGCGGGCGGGAGAAGGCTTCGGCCACGCGGCGACTGCCCGGCGGGGGGCGGCGCTGTTCCTTGGCGCCCGACGGGCTGAGCAGCGACAGCGCCGCCTGCGCCTTCACGCCTTCCGGGTCGCGCCAGAACAGGGCGAATGCCTCGTCGAACACCTCGCGATGCTCGTGCCGGTGCACCATGGCGGCGCGGAGCGCGGCGCGGACCCGGGCGCGATCGTCGAGGC
>NZ_BANB01000901.1 GCF_000964365.1 Acidisphaera rubrifaciens HS-AP3
CCACGACAAGGTCGGCGTGCGCGATATAGGGGCGGGTGTCCGGCACCCGGCCGGTGACGAGCACGCCCGGCAGCGCCGCGAGCGCCTGCACGTCCGGCCCCGGGCTCGCGCCCACGATCGCGAAGCGCAGCGACGGAAAATCGGCCCGCAGCAGCGGCAGCGCCTCGCGCGCGAACCATCCCACCGCGTCGGCATTGGGCCGGTAATCCATCGTGCCGGTGAACACGACGACCGGCCCCGCCCCGCCATACGGATCGGACAGCGCGTGCCGCGGCGAGAAATGGTCGAAGTCGACGCCGTTCTCGACCACGGCGATGCGTCCGGCGGCCTCCGGCGCCAGCGCCGCGAAGCGCGCGGCCTCGTGCCCCGCGACCATCAGCGTGTGGTCGAAGCGGCGGGCGGCGTCGCGCTCATGGGCCAGCAGCGTGCGTGCCTCGCGGGCCCAGACGGCGCGCATCGGGCCGCGCGCGGCGGCGGCATAGGCGGCCCATTTCTCGGAATCGACATCGACCATGTCGAGCACGCGGCGCAGCCCTGGCCGGTCGGGCAGATAGGCCGCCATGGCGGAGCTGAAGGCGACGGCATGACGGATGCGCCCGTCGTCCATGCGCGCATCGACCCAGGCCCGCATCCGCCGATCGCCGTAATAGCCGAGCGTCAGCGGCCGGCCCGGGCGCAGGCCGAGCAGCGCGCGCAGCCGGGCGCCGCGCGGATCGAGCGCGAAGGCGCCGACATCGGCGCAGACCGTGCGCAGATGCGCGACATGGGCCCAGTCCGCCGGATCGTCGATGAAGCAGCCCAGATGCACGCGCCAGGTCTCGGCCAGGGCCCGCAGCAGATGCCATGCGCGTATCTTGTCGCCCTTGTCCGGCGGATAGGGAATGCGGTGGCAGAGGAACAGCAGGTCGCGCACCGTGCCCCCCGCTCAGCCGATGCCGCGCACGATAAGCGGGCCTAGCACGTTCGCGACCGGCAGCGGCAGTCGCTTCCACGCCGCGACCATCAGCCGGTATTTCGGATTGAGCGGATTATGCTCGGGGATCTCCGCGCCCGGACGCAGCAGGAACCGGTATTGCAGGGGAGTCGGCTCAAAGCCCCAGTTCCGCTTGAAATCATAGGCGCCGGTGCCGACCTTGCTGCGCCCGAAATCGAACATCCGGCAGCCGGCGGCGGCGGCGCGGCGCATCACTTCCCAATACATCACGTCGTGGGCGCAGCGGCCGCGCGCGGCGGGCGTGCCGCCGGCGTAGTACGGGAGCACCTCGTCGCGGAAATAGAAGCTCAGCACGGCCGAAAGCGGCGCGCCCGCGTCGAGCACCGTCATCACCTCCGCCCGGTCGCCGAAGACGTCGAGCAGCAGGCGGAAATAGCGGCGCGAAAACACCGGCGTGCCGAGGTTGCGCACGCTCCGCGCGTACAGCCGGTGCATGCGGTCGGCGTCGCGGTCCACCACGGTCCGCAAGCCGTACTGCAGACCCTTGCGCAGGCTCGCGCGCTGCTTGCGCGGGATCGCCTTCATGTTGACGTCGTCGTCGCCGGTGATCGGCCTGCGGAACGTCGCGTACAGGCCGGACCGGGCGACCCAGCC
>NZ_BANB01000900.1 GCF_000964365.1 Acidisphaera rubrifaciens HS-AP3
ACCCACCCGCCGGCGCGGCGCCCAGCCCGGCGCCCAGCCCGGCGCCCAGCCCGGGGGTCAGCCCGGCAGCAGCATCTTCAGCCCGTACGCCACCGCGCCGGTGATGACGACGCCCGCCGCATAGAGCGCCACGAACCACAGCACCCGCCGCAGCCGGTTCGGCGGCGGGGCGATCCTGCCGTCAGCCATCCATTCCGTCATCGCCGCGCCCCTCAATGGTAATGCATCCCGGGCCGCACCTTGCCGCGGAACGTCCAGTAGGCGAACGCGGTGTAGGCCAGGATGATCGGGATCAGCACCGATGCGCCCACCAGCAGGAAGCGCTGGCTCGCCGCCGGCGCGGCTGCCTGCCAGATGGAGATCGACGGCGGCACCATCATCGGGAAGATGCTGACGCCGAGGCCGATGTAGCAGAGCAGGAACCACGCCTGCACGCACAGGAACGGCGTCACGTCGCGCTCGCGCGCCAGCCCGCGCCAGAACGTCAGCGCGACCAGCAGCACCAGGACCGGGATCGGGCTGAGATAGGCGATGTTGGGCCAGTCGAACCAGCGATGGCGGAACCCGGCATTGAGGAACGGCGTCCACAGGCTGACCGCCGCGATCAGCAGCAGCAGCACGACGCCCAGGGCGGCGGCATAG
>NZ_BANB01000899.1 GCF_000964365.1 Acidisphaera rubrifaciens HS-AP3
ATGCGTATGCAGGCGAGTGGCCCCGCGAGCGGTTTGCGTTGCGCGGCATAGGCTACGACGTGTCTCGCAAGCCCAAGTCGGCGATATACACTGAGTTCCTCCCCGCGTTGAACGGTCGGCGAGTGCGGTTGCTCGACAACGCGAGACTCACGGCGCAGCTCACGGCGCTGGAACGCCGCACGGCACGCGGCGGCAGAGACAGTATCGACCACGCGCCCGGCGCGCATGACGATTTGGCAAACGCCGCAGCCGGCGCGCTGGTGCAAGTTCTCGGCGATCGTGTGCCGTCCCTGGTGCGGCCTGCCGACCTGCTGACGGACGGCGCGCCGGTCGCGCCATGCCGTGCGTGTGAGGCCGTCTATGCAGTGGCGTCAATCGACGCGGCGGGCCGCGTGGCGATCGTAACCGCGTCGCGTTCTCTGATCGGCGCAGGGCCGCCCTGCCTGCTGATCGACTTCGACGTTGCACCGTTGTCCGCCGCGCCATTCGTGGAACTTGCGGCGGTGTTGACGCGGCTGGGGGCGGAACTGCGGCCCGTCCGGGGCGTGCTGGGCGTGGTGTTGCCGCCGGTGCTGCGATCGGTCGCGGAGCGGGCTGGGTTGCGGGTGCAGGTGGTGGACGGGTTGGACCCGGCGGTGTTGGCGCTGTCGGCGGCGGGGCATGTCGCGGCCGGGCGGGTCAAGCTGTCGCCGCTGGTGGCTGAGAAGGCTCGAACGTCACCCTTTGGCGCGTCGATCGAGCTTCGCGCCGGGATGCCGGTTGGCGACGATCCGTTGCGGGCTGCGGTGGTACTGGCGATCGTGGCGGCGCTGGACGTGCGGGATTAACGACACCCCGCGACACCGCCAGACAACGCCAGACATTCCCCAACGTTCCTCAACGTGTCTGGTAGTTCCGCAAGAAACCTCTTGCATTGCGCTGAACTCATTACTATTTTGTCCCTATGGACAATCTCGATCGCCGCGTCACGACGACGCTCACGCTGCCCGCCCGGCACATCGCTGAACTGGACCTGATCGCCCGCGAGCACGACACGTCGCGCAGTCGGATCGCGGCGCGTGCGATCCGCGAATATCTTGCGCGGCACAGCGCGGGCGAGGCGCAGCGGGATGAGTGAGACCGCCGCCGCTCTTGACCGCGTGGCGGTCCGCATCGCGGCCGATCTACGGCGCTGTCTCGGTCCTGTTGATCCGAAGCGCGATGCGCTGATTACAGTCGCAGCCGAGGTCGCGGCATGGGCGATGTATGCTCGTGAGACGATCCTGGCGCATGGCGCGTCCGTCGCGGACCTAGACAATCTCTATGAGATGACCTGGCGGCTCCGGCAGTCATTGAACTGGCTGGGCGGGGTTGCGTGTGCCCACTCGATGGCGCGGATCATCCTGCAAGAGGCCATGGACACCCTTGAGGCGGCGGCGGCGCTCGGCGGCGGCGCCAATGACTGAACTCGACGTAGCCCGCGCCATCGCCTCGGGCGAGTTGCCCTCGCCGCAGCCGTGCGGTGGGGCGCGGCTATGGG
>NZ_BANB01000898.1 GCF_000964365.1 Acidisphaera rubrifaciens HS-AP3
GGTAACAGGGGTTCGAATCCCCTACGGGACGCCACTGCCGTACAAAACTGGGCACCATGGCGCCGGGGGGCGGCAGTCCTTCGTGGGTGGTGGCTTTTGCGAGTGCGGCGGTTGGTCCGCGGAGGCGGATTTCGTCGTCGGTGACGAGGACTTCCGCGAGGAAGAGGCGCACATAGGCCTTGCGGAAGGCGGGGTCGTCGCTGCGGAGGGCGGCGCGCAGGGCGGCGGCGGTGCGGGCGAT
>NZ_BANB01000897.1 GCF_000964365.1 Acidisphaera rubrifaciens HS-AP3
AAAGGCGGACGACAAGCCCAGGCTTGCGGCGCTGACGGTGCTGGCCGCCGATCCGGCCGGGGCGCGTGCCGCATGGCCGGCGCGGCAGGCGGTGGCGGAGGGCGTGTTCCTGACGCGCGATCTGGTGTCGGAGCCGGCCAACGTGCTGACCCCGGCGGTCATGGCCGACCGCTGCGAGGCGCTGACCGAGCTTGGGCTGAAGGTCGAGGTGCTCGGCCCCAAGGAGCTGGCCAAGCTGGGCTTCGGCGCCCTCCTCGGCGTCGCGCAGGGCAGCGCGAACGAGGCGCGCGTGGTGGTGATGCAGTGGCACGGCGCCTCGGGCGGCGGCGAGAAGGGCAAGAAGGGCAAGACGCCCAAGGCCGGGCGGGGCAAGCCGCTCGCCTTCATCGGCAAGGGCGTGACCTTCGACACCGGCGGCATCAGCATCAAGCCGGCCGCCGGCATGGAGGACATGAAGTGGGACATGGCCGGCGCCGGCACGGTCATCGGCCTGATGGCGGCGCTCGCCGGGCGGCGGGCGAAGGTGGACGCGGTCGGCCTCGTGGGCCTGGTCGAGAACATGCCCGGCGACAACGCGCAGCGCCCGGGCGACGTGGTGACCAGCCTGTCGGGCCAGACGATCGAGGTGATCAACACCGACGCCGAGGGCCGGCTCGTCCTCGCCGACGTGCTCTGGTACTGCAAGGAGCGGTTCGACCCGGCGTTCATGATCGATCTCGCCACCCTGACCGGCGCGATCATCATCGGCCTCGGGCACGAACACGCCGGGCTGTTCAGCAACGACGACGCCCTGGCCGGACAGCTGGCCGAGGCCGGGGCGGCGTCGGGCGAGAAGGTCTGGCGCATGCCGCTGGGCGAGGCGTACGACCGGCAGATCAAGTCCGACATCGCGGACATGAAGAATGTCGGCGGCCGTCCCGCCGGGTCGATCACCGCGGCGCAGTTCCTGCAGCGCTTCGTGGACGGCCGGCCATGGGCGCATCTCGACATCGCCGGCATGGCCTGGAGCGGCAAGGACGCGCCCTGCACGCCGAAGGGCGCCACGGCCTATGGCGTGCGGCTGCTCGACCGGCTGGTGGCCGCCCATTACGAAGGCGCGTGACCCAGGTCGGATTTT
>NZ_BANB01000896.1 GCF_000964365.1 Acidisphaera rubrifaciens HS-AP3
TCGCGGCGGCCGATCTCGCGGCGGAGGCGTTCGACGCGGGCCGCATCCTGCCGATCGCCGCCGCCAAGGCGCGCGCCGGCGAGGCGGCGGGCATCGCCGCCGGCATCGCGCATCAAATCCACGGGGCGATCGGCTTCACCTATGAGCACAGCCTGCATTTCCTGACCAAGCGGCTGTGGTCGTGGCGCGACGAGTGGGGCAACGAGGCGGTGTGGAACGCGCATCTGGGCACGCATCTGGCGCGGGCCGGCGCCGATCACCTGTGGGCGGAGATCACGGCAGCATGAGCGGCACGGCCCTCTCCAACGCTTTCACCTTCGCCCCGCCGCCGCCCTCGCCGGCGGCCGAGGCGCTGCGCGCCGAGGTGCGCGCGTTCCTGCGCGACGCGCTCGCCGACCGCAAGCCGCTCGCGCGCGCCGAAAGCTGGTCGGGCTTCGACGCGGACTTCAGCCGCGCGATGGGACGGCGCGGCTGGATCGGCATGACCTGGCCGAAGCAGTACGGCGGCCACGAGCGCAGCGCGCTTGAACGCTATGTCGTGCTCGAGGAGATGCTGGCGGCCGGCGCGCCCGTCTCCGCGCACTGGATCGCCGACCGGCAGTCCGGGCCGTTGCTCCTGCGTCTCGGCACCGAGGCGCAGCGGCGCGACATCCTGCCGCGCATCGCCGCGGGCGAGTGCTATTTCTGCATCGGGATGAGCGAGCCGGACAGCGGTTCGGATCTGGCGAGCGTGCGCACCCGCGCGGTCCGCGTCGACGGCGGCTATGTCGTCAACGGCACCAAGCTGTGGACCAGCAACGCGCATCAGGCGCACTACATGATCCTGCTCTGCCGCACGCCCTCGGCCGACGGCGGCGACCGCGACGACCGGCACGGCGGCGTGTCGCAGCTGCTGGTGGACCTCAAGACGCCGGGCATCAGCATCCGCCCGGTCCATGCGCTGACCGGCGAGCATCACTTCAACGAGGTGGTGTTCACCGACTGCTTCCTGCCGGCCGAGGCGCTGATCGGCACCGAGGGCGACGGCTGGGCGCAGGTGACGAGCGAACTCGCGCTCGAACGCAGCGGGCCGGAGCGGTTCCTCTCGTCCTTCACCCTGCTGGTGGAGCTGGTGCGCGCCCTCGGCCCGTCGCCGGACGGCGCGGCTGCGGTCGCGGTCGGGCGGCTCGCCGCGCACATCATGACGTTGCGGCGGCTGTCGCGCTCGGTCGCGGGCATGCTGCAGGCGGGGGCGAACCCGGCGCTGCAGGCGTCGCTGGTCAAGGATCTGGGCGCGCTGGTGGAGCAGGAGATACCGGAGATCGCCCGGCTGCTGCTGGCGCGCGAGCCCGACGCCGGCGCCGCCGACGCCTATGCCGCCGTCCTTGCCTATACGATGCAGCACGCGCCGAGCTTCTCGCTGCGCGGCGGCACCCGCGAGATCCTGCGCGGCATCATCGCGCGCGGCCTCGGCCTGCGCTGACAGCACCGGAAGCATCCGTCATGACAGACCCAGTACTCTATACTCAGGACGGCGCGATCGCGACGATCACGCTCAACATGCCGCAAACGCGCAATCCGATCAGCGAGCCGGCGATGGTCGATGCGCTGGTGGCGGCGCTGCAGCGCGCCAATGCCGACCGGTCGGTGCGCGCCGCGATCCTCACCGGCGCCGGGCCGGCGTTCTCCTCCGGCGGCGACCTGCGCGCCATGCAGGAGGCGTTCGACGCGCGATCGGCGCATCCGGCCGCGACGCCCGCCTATTACAAGCAGGGCATCCAGCGCATCCCCCTGACGTTCGAGCGGCTCGACGTGCCGGTGATCGCGGCGGTCAACGGCCCGGCGATCGGCGCCGGGCTCGATCTGGCCTGCATGTGCGACCTGCGCGTCGGCGGCGAGAGCGCGCGCTTCGCCGAGAGCTTCGTGAAGGTCGGGATCATTCCGGGCGACGGCGGCGCGTGGCTGCTGCCGCGACTGATCGGCTTTTCACAGGCGGCGGAACTCGCGCTGACCGGCGACATCATCGACGCGAAGCAGGCCCTCGCCCTCGGCCTCGTCGGGCGGGTGGTGCCGGATGCGGAGCTGCTCGACGCGGCCCGCGCGCTCGCCGACCGCATCGCCGCCAATCCGCCGCACGCGGTGCGCATGACCAAGCGGCTGCTGCTGGAGGGGCGGCACACGCGGCTCGACACGCTGCTGGAGATGGCGGCGGCGATGCAGTCGCTGATGCACGCGACGGACGATCACCGCGAGGCGGTCAACGCCTTCCTGGAAAAGC
>NZ_BANB01000895.1 GCF_000964365.1 Acidisphaera rubrifaciens HS-AP3
CGCCTTCACCGCCGGGCCGGGCGAGGTGCTGGCGCTGTTCGGCCCGTCGGGCACCGGCAAGAGCACGACGCTGCGCATCGTGATGGGCCTGGACGACGCCTATATCGGCACGGT
>NZ_BANB01000894.1 GCF_000964365.1 Acidisphaera rubrifaciens HS-AP3
TGGCGGCAGCCGGCGGTGCGGCGCGCGCGGCCCTATGATCTGGTGTTCGCCAACATCCTCGCGCGGCCGCTGTGCGGCATGGCGCGCGACCTCGCGCGCGGCCTCGCGCCGGGGGGGCGGGCGATCCTGGCGGGGCTGCTGACCTCGCAGGTGCGGATGGTGCTGGCCGCGCACCGGCGGCACGGGCTGTCGTTGCAGGCGATACTGACCGAGGGGGCGTGGGCGACGCTCATCCTGCGCCGTCCGTCGCATGAGCCGGGAGACAACGCATGAGTGTCCATGCCGAGCGCCTCGCGGCGCTGCGTGCCTGTCTGGCCGAGGCGGGGGTGCAGGGTCTGCTGGTGCCGCGCGCCGACGAGCATCTGGGCGAATACGTGCCCGCCTGCGCCGAGCGGCTGGCCTGGCTGACCGGCTTTACCGGCAGCGCCGGGCTCGCGATCGTGCTGGCGGACCGCGCCGCCGTGTTCACCGACGGGCGATACACGCTGCAACTCGCCGAGGAGACCGACGCGGCGCTGTGGGAGCGGCGGCATATCACCGACGAGCCGCCGCCGGCCTGGCTGCGCCAGCATGCGCCGGCGGGCGCGCGGATCGGCTACGACCCGATGCTGATCGCCGAGGAG
>NZ_BANB01000893.1 GCF_000964365.1 Acidisphaera rubrifaciens HS-AP3
AGGCTACGATCCAGACTGATCGGCTACCGCTCTAAGGCGTTGGCGATGCCGAGCCGGCGGCGCGGTCGTCCGTCGGTTAAGGAAAATCCGCCAATTGGCGGATTAAAGCGGACCAACGCAGAGATAGCCGAAGAGACAGACACCAGTGTGCGGTCTATCGAGCGCATCCGCTTCGTCCGCGACCACGGCAGCCCCGAGCACGTCGCGCGCCTGGAGGCCGGCGAGGCCCCGAGCGCGCTGCGTGTCAGCCCAATCCCGCCGCGTCGAAGACGACAAACTCGCCCCGCACGTCCGCCACAACCCGCGCTTGGAACTCGC
>NZ_BANB01000892.1 GCF_000964365.1 Acidisphaera rubrifaciens HS-AP3
GGGTCGAGCCGCGCGCCGCGTCCACGCGCACCGCCATCGCCGCGTCGCCGGCATCGAGCCAGGCGCGCAGGCGGGCGGCGAGGCTCATGCCCGCAGCGTCTCGATCGCGCGCAGCACGCGCTCCGGCGTCGCGGGGGCATCCAGACGCGGGCAGACGCGCCAGCCGCCGACGCTCGCGACCGCGTCCGACAGCGCATGCAGCACGGCGATGCCGAGCATCAGCGGCGGCTCGCCGACCGCCTTCGACCGGAAGATCGTGTCCTCGTGGCTGGCCGCGTTGTCGAGCAGATGCACGTTGAAGACGCGCGGCCGGTCGCCGCAGGCTGGGATCTTGTAGGTGCTCGGCGCATGCGTGCGCAGACGGCCGGCCGCGTCCCAGACCAGTTCCTCGGTCGTCAGCCAGCCCGCGCCCTGCACGAAGCCGCCCTCGATCTGCCCGATGTCGATCGCCGGATTGAGCGAGCGGCCGCAATCATGCACGATGTCGGCCCGTTCGATCCGGTATTCGCCGGTCAGCGTGTCCACCGCGACCTCCACGCAGGCGGCGCCGTAGGCGAAATAGTAGAACGGCCGCCCGCGTCCGGCGTCGCGGTCCCAGTGGATTTTCGGCGTCTTGTAGAAACCGGTCGCCGAGAGCTGCACGCGCGCGAAATACGCCTGCCGGATCAGCGCCGCGAAGGGCACGTCCTGATTGCCGATCCGCACCCGGCCGGGGAGGAAGGCGACCGTGTCGGGTGGCACGCCGTACTGCTCGGCGGCGAAGGTCACGAGGCGGTCCTTGAGCGTCCGCACCGCCGCCTGTACCGCCTTGCCGTTGAGGTCGGCGCCGGAGGAGGCGGCGGTCGCAGACGTGTTCGGCACCTTGCCCGTCGTCGTCGCGGTCACGCGCACGCTTCCGGCATCGACCTGCAGCTCCTCCACCGCGACCTGCGCGATCTTGGTGTGCAGCCCCTGACCCATCTCGGTGCCGCCGTGATTCACCGCGATGCTGCCGTCGGTGTAGATATGCACCAGCGCCGCCGCCTGATTGAACTGCGTCGCGGTGAAGGAAATGCCGAACTTCACCGGCGTCAGCGCGATGCCGCGCACGATCAGCGGGGCGGCGGCGTTGGCGGCACGGATCGTCGCGCGCCGCGCCGCGTAGTCGCAGCGGGCGACGAGCGTATCGACCACGTCCGCGATGACGTTGTCCTCAACCGTCTGGCAATACGGCGTCAGGTCGCGTTCGCCGATGCCGTAGAAGTTGCGCCGCCGCACCTCAAGCGGGTCGAGCCCGGTGGCAAACGCGACCTCCTCGATCACCCGCTCGCCTCCGAGCATGCCCTGCGGCCCGCCGAAGCCGCGGAAGGCGGTGTTGGAGCAGGTGTTCGTCTTCAGCGGGAGCGAGCGCAGCCGCACCGCCGGGTAGAAATAGCAGTTGTCGGCGTGGAACAGCGCCCGGTCCGTCACCGGACCCGACAAGTCCGCGGAATAGCCGCAGCGCGCGGCATAGAGCATGTCCACCGCATGGATGCGCCCGTCGTCGTCATAGCCCACGTCGTAGCGCACCACGAACTCATGCCGCTTGCCGGTGACGATCATGTCGTCGTCGCGGTCCAGCCGCAGCTTCGCCGCGCGGCCGGTCTTCTTCGCGACGATGGCGGCGAGGCAGGCGAAGGGGTTGGCCTGCGTCTCCTTGCCGCCGAAGGCGCCGCCCATGCGCCGCACCTCCACCGTCACGGCGTGGCTCGCGACGCCGAGCGCGTGGGCCACGATGTGCTGCGTCTCGCTCGGGTGCTGCGTCGAGCACCAGATGCGCACCTCGTCATCCTCGCCGGGTTCGGCCAGCGCGACCTGGCCTTCCAGGTAGAAATGCTCCTGCCCGCCGATCGCCATCGTGCCCGACAGCCGGCGGGGTGCCGCGTCCAGCGCCGCCGCCCAGTCGCCGCGCTGCATCGTAGCACCCGGCGTGACCAGCACCGGGTCCGCCAGCGCCGTCTCGATGTCGAGCACCGCCGGCAGATCCTCATAGACGATCCGCGCCGCCCGTGCCGCGCGCCGCGCCGCCTCGCGCGTCTCCGCCGCAACCGCGTAGATGGGCTGGCCGTGGAACGCCACGTGACCCTCGGCCAGCAGCGGCTCGTCGTGCTTCCCCACGGGGCTGGTGTCGTTCTCGCCCGGCAGGTCGCCGGCGGTCAGCACCAGCACCACGCCCGGCACCGCGCGCACCGGGTCGAGGTCGATCGACACGAGCCGCGCATGCGCCCGCGTGCTGAGCCCGAGGGCGACATGCAGCAGGCCCGGCGCCTCCGGCAGGTCGTTGATGTAGGCGGCGGCGCCGGTGACGTGCTTGTGCGCGCTCTCATGGCGGCGGGAGCGATGCGCGCCGCCCTCGGCGGAGGTCTCCCGTTCGGCGATGGCGTCAGGCATGCGCCAGCTCCGGCGCCCCGACCAGCCGCGTCGGCGCTTGCCCCGTCGTCTCGGCATGCAGGCGGACCAGCAGGTTCTGCGCGACGCGCAGCCGATACCAGGCGCTTGCCCGCATGTCGTCGAGCGGCATGTAGTCCGACGCCAGCGCCCCCTGTGCCGCGCGCACCGCGTCCGCGTCCCATGTCCGGCCGATCAGCGCCGCCTCGGCCGCCGTCGCGCGCTTCGGCGTGCCCGCCATGCCGCCATGGGCGATGCGCGCCGCCGTCACGCGGCCGCCGTCGAGCGTGATCGCGTAGCAGCCGAGCACGGCGGTGATGTCCTGATCGAAGCGCTTCGAGACCTTGTAGGCGCGAAAGCGCGTGCCCGGGGCCGGGCGTGGCACCGTGATGCGTTCGACGAACTCGCCCGGCGCGCGGTCCTGCCGGCCATAGGCGATGAAGAAATCCTCCAGCGGCAGCGACCGCCGCGTGTCGCCGCGGCGCAGATGCAGCGTGGCACCGGCCGCGATCAGGGCAGGGGGGCTGTCGCCGATCGGCGAGCCGTTGGCGATGTTGCCGCCGATCGTGCCGGCGTTGCGCACCTGCACCGAGCCGAGCCGGCGCAGCAATTCGCCCATGTCCGGCAGCAGCGCGCCGAGCGCCGCCATCGCGTCGCTGTAGGTGGCGCTGGCGCCGATCTCCAGCCCGTCCGCGGTCTCGGTGATGTCGGCGAAGCCGGCGACGCGGCCGACCCAGACAAGGTGCGGCAGCACGCGCATCTGCTTGGTGATCCACAGCCCGACATCGGTGCCGCCGGCCAGCACCGTCGCGTCGGGATCGGCGAGCAGGGTTTCCGCCAGCGCGTCCACGCTCGCGGGCGCGCTGAAGCGGCCGGCGGGCGAGGTGACGACCACATCCTCGTCGTCGTCGAGGGCGCGCAGCCGTGCCTCGATCGCCGCCGCCTCCGCCCGCCACGCGTCATCGGCGGCGATGCTCGCCAGACCGGCGCGCACGATCGGCGCATAGCCGGTGCAGCGGCACAGATTGCCGGCGAGTGCGTCGTCGATCGCCGCCTCGTCCGGGGCGGCCCCGTCACGACCCATGTCGCGGCCCATGGCGAACAGCGACATCACGAAGCCCGGCGTGCAGAAGCCGCATTGCGAGCCGTGCAGATCGACCATCGCCTGCTGCACCGGATGCAGCGTGCCGTCGGCGGCGGCGAGATCCTCGACCGTCAGCAACAGGCAGCCGTCGAGCTGACCGACAAGCTGGATGCAGGCATTGACCGCCCGCCACGTAAGGCCGCCGCCGGCGCGGGGGCGCACGACCACGACGGTGCACGCGCCGCAATCGCCCTCGTTGCAGCCTTCCTTGGTGCCGCTGCGGCGCATCGGCCCGCGCAGCCAGTCGAGCACGGTGAGCGTGGGGGCGATGCCGCGCACCTCCTGCCGTGACGAGCCCAGCCAGAACCGTACATGATCGCGCATCACGCCCTCGGGTCGGTTGTCGCCGTACGATGCGGCCTCATCCTGCACCCGCCGTTCCCGCCACGTCGATGCCTTCCTGCCCGCGCCGCGCAGGCCGGGCGGGAAGCGGGGGCGGCCGGCCCCGCGCGTGCCGGCCGCCCGTGGACAAGCCTCAGTTCTCGCGGAAGAAGGACGGCAGCCCGAGCGCCGGGTTGAGCAGGATGAAGAGCTGCCCGCCGGTCCCGAGCGCGAAGTTCACCCCCTGACGCGGGTTGGGGATGTCGAAGATGTTCTGGTCCGGGTGGAAGGTCAGATCGACGAACGGCTTGAAGCTGATCCCGGGCGCGATCGCGAAGCCGTAGTTGATCTCCACCAGGTCGGAGTCGTTGGAGACATTGGCCGCGATCCCCTCGGCGGTGAAGCGGTCATCGACCGATCCCGTCTGCCGGGGGTTGAACGTGTAGTGGGTGTAGAGGATGCCGGCATTGTCGTTCGGGCGCAGGGCGAACGGCCCGTGTGCGACGAGGCCGGCTTCCCAGTAGGACTGCACGAAGGAATAGGGGCTGGCCGCGAACATGCCGCCCACGAAGCCCCAGATGTCGCGCGAGCCGGCCGGATCGGGCTTCCACAGCGTCTGCTGCGCCTGGAAATAGAATCCGCTCTGCCCGTCATGCATCAGCGGCGTGCCGCCCACCAGCGCGAGCTTGCCGCCGGTCGTGTTGTACTGCGGGTCCGCGAACTGCGATGAGTCGTGATAGAAGCCGACGTCGTAATGACCCGGGTAACGCGTCTCGCCCGCATGCGTCACGTAGCCGATTTCGATCGGCGTATAGACCCCGCTCGGCCCGCGCACGCCCCAGCCGCCGTCCCACGGCATGCCGGCGTGGGGATACTGCGTCGGGTCCGACAGCGATGCGCCGACGCGGGCATAGGTATCGGGGGTCGGATAGACGGCAAGCTCGCCGGCCCAGGTGGCGATCGGGAAGAACGGCGCGTTGCTGTTCGCCGACCAGTTCAACGGCACCATGTTGCTGCAGATCGAGCTGACGAACTGGCAATACAGGTCGGAGGTCGCGAAATAGCTGGCCAGCTGCGTGCGGCCGAACACGAAGCGAAGCTTGTCGTTGTAGAGATGCTGGTCATAGGAGAATTCGGTCAGGCGCGTGTTGTTGTCCGGGCCGGAGCCGGCGAGGAAGCCCTCGGAGAAGCCGGTGAGGTTGTTCACGCCCTGGTCGAGGCCACCCCAGCGTGAATCGAGGCTGACATGGAACACGGCGCCCGGAATGCCGACCGCCTTGTTGAGGTCGATATCCAGACCGTAGAAGGCTTCGTTATACAGGACCGTCGTGTTCTGCAGCCCGCCCGACGGCACGCCGTACAGGATGTCGGTGAAGAAGCCTTTCACGTACACACCGTAATCGGCGAGCGTCTGGCCAACCGGTGCCAGCGGCGCGCCCTGATCGAACAGGAAGCCGGTCGGGCCGGACGGGGCCGGGCTTTGTGCCCGCGCGGCCGGCGACGCGAACAGTCCCGTCATCAACGCAGCCGCCGCCAGGGCGCCGGCGGTGTTTGCAAACCTCATTCCCCAATACCTCTATGCTAGATGCATTCGACGAAACGGCCGCGCGCCAACCCCCTGCGACGTCACCGTGCGGCCATCCGCCTGTGTTGAAATAGCAACGGCCATGCCATCGACGGCGGCAACGACGCCCTATTCCGCCGCGCGTCAGCTGCCGCGATACGTGGTGTATCCAAAGGGTGACAGCAGCAGCGGCACATGCACGTGCGCCGTGTCGTCGGTGACGCGGATACGCAGCGGTATCGTTTCGTAGAAGCCGGGCGGCACGCCCCGCCGACGCTGCCAGGCCCCGACGTCGTAGGTGATTTCGTACACCCCCGGCAGCATCGCCGCCCCCGCCAGCAACGGCGCGTCGCTGCGCCCGTCATCGTTGGTGCGGACGCGGGCGAGCAGGGTGCGCCCGCCCGCGTCGTCGAGGCGTTCGAGCGTAAGGTCGAGCCCGGCCGCCGGCAGCCCGGCGGCGGTGTCGAGCACGTGCACCGTCAGGCGCCGCCCGCTCACGCCGCATCCTCCGTGACCATGTCATCGAGGCGGAAGCGGGCGATTTTGGCGACTTCGG
>NZ_BANB01000891.1 GCF_000964365.1 Acidisphaera rubrifaciens HS-AP3
GGCTGGACGGAGGGCGGACGGGCGGGCGAGGGCGGCTGTGGCCGGTGCTGCGCCTGCTGCTGGCCGGCTGTGCCGTGGCGGCGGTGCTGAGCAAGCCGCGGCTGCCGGACTGGGCGGCGAACCATCCCTGGATCGCGGACTCGGCCGCGTTGCAGGCCGCGGTCGGGGAGGCGGACCGCGCGCTTGCCGCCATCGGGCTGCCGGGCCCCTTTGACTGGCTGCGGACCCGCACCAGGGCGCTGCAGGCGCTGCGATTCAATCATGACCAGGACGATCAGCAGTAGCGACGCGGCCCGGCGGAATGTTACGAGACTTGCTGCCGGGTGTTCAGGACAGTAAGCCGTCTCCGCAGAAGCCTGTTCTGCGGCGCGCCGTTAACGAAGTGCGGCAGGATTGGCGCTATTCTGCCGGGGTCGCGACGTGGTTTGGCCGGGCCGGATGGGCAGAACGGGTCGGGAGTGACAACCGTTGGTACCGTGCGTCGTTCTGGGTGACAGCATCGCCGTCGGCATCGGGCTCTATCGCCCCGAATGCGAGACGGTGGCCAAGGTCGGCATCACGTCGGCCCGCTATATCGACACGCTTCTCGTCCATCACACGGCCGGTTCGGCGATCATCAGCCTCGGCGTCAACGACGACGAGACGGTGCCCACGCTCGCGGATCTGCGCCGCGTCCGGGCCGAGGTGACCGCGCCGCAGGTCGTCTGGATCATCCCCAACATCAAGGACTTCGCCCGCAACGCGGTGCGGCAGGTCGCGCTGGAAAACGGCGACGCGACCCTCGATCTGCGCCGCTATGCCGGCTTCATCGCGCCCGACCACGTGCACCCGACCGGGCGCGGCTACCTCCTGATCGCCGGCAACCTGCGCGCCGCCACCGGCGCCGGCGCCCC
>NZ_BANB01000890.1 GCF_000964365.1 Acidisphaera rubrifaciens HS-AP3
ACCGCGTGCTGGGCGGCGGTCTCGTGCCGGCCTCGGCGGTGCTGATCGGCGGCGATCCGGGGATCGGCAAGTCAACCCTGCTGCTGCAGGCGGCGGCGGCGCTCGCGCAGCGCGGCGCGGCCTGTCTCTATGTGTCGGGCGAGGAGGCGATCGAGCAGGTGCGGCTGCGCGCCCGCCGCCTCGGCCTCGCCGACGCGCCGCTCGGCATCGCGAGCGCGACGTCGGTGCGCGACATCACCGCGAGCCTGGAGGCGACGCCCGGCCTCGCGCTGGTGGTCATCGACAGCATCCAGACGATGTGGCTCGACGGCGTCGACAGCGCCCCCGGCACGGTGACGCAGGTGCGGGCCTGCAGCTTCGAGCTGATCCGCCTCGCCAAGCAGCGCGGCTTCGCGCTGATGCTGGTCGGGCACGTCACCAAGGACGGCGCCATCGCCGGGCCCCGCGTGCTCGAGCACATGGTCGACGCGGTGCTCTATTTCGAAGGCGACCGCGGCCACCAGTTCCGCATCCTGCGCGGCGTGAAGAACCGCTTCGGCGCCACCGACGAGATCGGCGTCTTCGCCATGACCGGACGCGGGCTGGAGGAGGTCGCCAACCCCTCCGCCCTGTTCCTGGCGGAGCGGCGCGGCAACATCGCCGGCAGCGCCGTCTTCGCCGGGCTGGAGGGCACCCGCCCGGTACTGGTGGAGGTGCAGGCGCTGCTGTCGCCCAATCCCGGCGGCTCGCCGCGCCGCTCGGTGATCGGCTGGGATGGCGGCCGCCTGTCGATGCTGCTGGCGGTGCTGGACAGCCGCTGCGGGCTGCGGCTCGGCGCGTCGGACGTCTATCTGAACGTCGCGGGCGGTCTGCGGGTGACCGAGCCCGCGGCCGATCTGGCGGTCGCCGCCGCGCTGCTGTCCGCCGCCGCCGACCGGCCCACGCATCCGGGCGCGGTCTATTTCGGCGAGGTCGGCCTGTCGGGCGAGGTGCGGCAGGTGGCGCAGGCCGAGGTGCGGCTGAAGGAGGCGGCCAAGCTCGGCTTCGATACCGCCTGCCTGCCACGCCGCCTCGCGCCGAGCGGGGGCGGCCGCGCCGCCCC
>NZ_BANB01000889.1 GCF_000964365.1 Acidisphaera rubrifaciens HS-AP3
GGTGGCGATGACGCGGTGGCCGTCACGGACGAAGCGCCGCGTCATCGCCATGCCGAAACCGGCGGAGGCGCCGGTGATCAGGATCGTGAGAGGAAGTTCGGACGCCATGGAGCAAAGCCTTTCGCGGTTCGATGCGCCGATCCGGCGGACGGGCGCGGGCCGGGTGGGCGGCGTCGCGGGGCGGCCGGGGCGTCAGTCGTCCAGCTGGAAGCTGACCGGCACCTCGGCCTGTGCCGCGACGGGCACGCCCCCGCGTGTCGCCGGACGGAAGCGCCAGGACCGTATGGCGTCCAGGGCGGCAGCGTCCAGCAGCGGATGGCCGGAACTGCGCCCGACCGACACGCTGGCGGCCGTGCCTTCGGCCGTCACCTGCACCCGCACGATCACCGTGCCCTGTTCGCCGCGCTCGCGCGCCTGCCCTGGATAGGTGGGCCGGCGGTTGGAGGCGAGGCCGGCGACCGGGCGCGGCGGCACCAGCGGGCCCACCGCGGCGGCT
>NZ_BANB01000888.1 GCF_000964365.1 Acidisphaera rubrifaciens HS-AP3
GCCGCCCGGCGCGTCAGTTCCTGTGACATCCAGCCCCTCCCCTCGCGTGTACCGTTGGCACAGCAATAGCGCAGGCGGGACCGCTTCCCATAGCCGGCGTCACGCGTCGCCGGTCTGTTTCGCGGCCGTGTAGCGGGCGCGCGTCGCCTCGTTCGGCGGATACAGGCCGGGCAGCGCCACGCCGGCCTCCACCTCGCGCATGATCCACGCCTCCAGCCGCTCCTGCTCCGGCGCCTCGGCGAGCACGAGATCGAGCAGCGCGGCCGGAATCACCACCGCGCCATCGGCGTCGGCCACGATGATGTCGTCGGGAAACACCGCGACGCCGCCGCAGCCGATCGGCTGCTGCCAGCCGACGAAAGTCAGCCCGGCGACCGACGGCGGCGCCGCCCGCCCGGCGCACCAGACCGGCAGCCCGGTCGCCGCCACCCCCGCCGCGTCGCGCACCACGCCGTCGGTGATCAGCGCCGTGACGCCGCGCCGGCGCATGCGGGCGCACAATATGTCGCCGAAGATTCCGGCATCGGTGATGCCCATGGCGTCCACGACGGCGATGCAGCCCGCCGGCATCGCCTCGATCGCGGCGCGGGTGGAGGTGGGCGAGGCCCAGGCGGCGGGCGTCGCCAGATCCTCGCGCGCGGGGACGAAGCGCAGCGTGAAGGCGGGACCGATCAGCCGGCCCGCATCATGGCGCGTCGCCTGCGGCCCGCGCATCCACACGTTGCGCAGCCCGTGCTTGAGCAGCACGGTGGTGATGGTCGCCGTGGTGATACGGCCGAGGGCAGCGATCGCGTCGTCATCGAGCGGCATGATGCGTTCCAGACGGTTTCACGGCGAGACTAGCGCCCCGTCCCCGACGCCGCCATGCAGCAGCACCAGCAGCCAGATCGCGAGCGCGAGCGCCGGGCCGAACGGCACCGCCGTCGCCGCGTCGAGCCGCCGCCCGCGCAGCACGCATGATGGGCCTGGACGACGCCTATATCGGCACGGT
>NZ_BANB01000887.1 GCF_000964365.1 Acidisphaera rubrifaciens HS-AP3
CGATAGCTTCGCATAGGTGCGGAAATCGCCGATCGCCCCCTCGTTGAGGTCGAAATAGGGCGGCGCGGTGTCGCAGGTGACGGCCAGCCCCGCATCCTTGGCGCGCCGTATCAGCGCCAGCGCCTCGGCCGTCGAGACATGCGCGAAATGCAGCCGCCCGCCCGTCAGCGCGGCCAGCCGCATGTCGCGGGCCATCAGGATCGCCTCCGCCGCCGCCGGGATGCCGGGCAGGCC
>NZ_BANB01000886.1 GCF_000964365.1 Acidisphaera rubrifaciens HS-AP3
GAGCGACAGGAGGATGAGCAGGAAGAAGAACACGACATACGGCATGGATCAGGCATCGGGCAGGCGGATGGCGGAGAGTTGGTGGCCGATCACGCCGCCGCCCGCGAGGGTGCGGCGGCGATGGCTGAAATAGCGCGTCTCCTCCGCCATGGTGTCGGCGCCGATCACGGCGACCTGCCCCACCCCGGCGGCGGCCAGCCGCGCGGCACAGTAGCCGGGCAGGTCGAACTGCCAGCGCGGCCCGTCATCGGCCATCCGTCCCGGCGCGAAGAAGCGCGCATCCGCCGCGCCGCGCGCCAGCACGGCATCGCGCAGGTCCGCGCCGACCTCATAGGATGCCTGGGCGATGCAGGGTCCGATGGCGGCGGCGACCGACTCCGGACGGGCGCCGAGTGCGGCCATCGCCTCCAG
>NZ_BANB01000885.1 GCF_000964365.1 Acidisphaera rubrifaciens HS-AP3
GCATCGTCAAGAAGAACGCCATCATGATGATCGATTTCGCGCTGGACGCGGAGCGCAATCAGGGCATGACGGCGCGCGAGGCGATCTATCAGGCGTGCCTGCTGCGGTTCCGCCCGATCCTGATGACGACCTTCGCCGCCCTGTTCGGCGCGCTGCCGCTGATGCTGGGCAGCGGCACGGGGTCGGAGCTGCGCCGCCCGCTCGGCATCGCGATCGTGGGCGGGCTGATCGTCAGCCAGGTGCTGACCTTGTTCACGACGCCGGTGATCTATCTGTATTTCGACCGGCTGGCGCTGCGCCTCGGGCGGCTGCGCGAGCGTGAGGCATGAACATCTCGTCCACGTTCATCGGGCGGCCGGTGGCGACGACGCTGCTGACCATCGGCCTCGCGCTCGCCGGCGTGTTCGCCTATTTCCGCCTGCCGGTGGCACCGCTGCCGCAGGTGGATTTCCCGACCATCCTGGTGCAGGCGACCCTGCCGGGCGCGAGCCCGGACACCGTCGCGACCAGCCTCGCGGCGCCGCTGGAACGCCATCTCGGCCAGATCGCCGACGTGACGGAGATCACGTCGCAGAGTTCGGTCTCGCGCACGCGGATCACCGTGCAGTTCGGCCTCGACCGCGACATCGACGGGGCGGCGCGCGACGTGGAGGCGGCGATCCAGGCGGCGCGGGCCGATCTGCCGAGCAATCTCCGGCAGAATCCGACCTATAACAAGGTGAACCCGGCCGACAGCCCGGTGATGGTGCTGGCGCTGACGTCGAAGACGATGACGCGCGGGCAGATGTACGACAAGGCGGCGTCGGTACTGCAGCAGAGCCTGTCGCAGATCAGCGGCATCGGCGAGGTGGACATCAGCGGCTCGTCGCTGCCCGCGGTGCGGGTGGAGCTGAACCCGAGCGCGCTGTTCCAGTACGGCGTCGGGCTGGAGGACGTGCGCGCGGCACTCGCGTCCGCCAACGCCAACGCGCCCAAGGGCGCGGTCGAGATTGGGCCGCAGCGGTTCCAGATCTACACCAACGACCAGGCGACCCATGCCGCCGACTATCGCCCGCTGATCGTCGCGTATCGCAACAACGCGCCGATCCGGCTGACGGATGTGGGCGAGGTGGTGGATTCGGTTGAGGACCTGCGCAATCTCGGCCTCGCCAACGGGCAGCCGGCGGTGCTGGCGATCCTGTACCGGCAGCCTGGCGCCAACATCATCGAGACGGTCGACCAGGTGATGGCGATCCTCCCACAGCTCAAGGCGCAGCTGCCGGGCGACATGGACGTGTCCGTCGTGCTCAACCGCACCACCACGATCCGCGGCGCGCTGCGCGACACGCAGGTGACGCTGCTGGTGGCGATCGTGCTGGTGGTGCTGGTGGTGTTCGCCTTCCTGCGCGACTGGCGGGCGACGGTGATCCCGAGTGTCGCGGTGCCGGTCTCCATCCTCGGCACGTTCGGGATGATGTACCTGTTCGGCTACAGCCTGGACAACCTGTCGCTGATGGCGCTGATCGTGTCCACCGGGTTCGTGGTCGACGACGCGATCGTGGTGCTGGAGAACATCCAGCGCCATGTCGAGGCCGGCATGCCGCGCTTCGCCGCCGCCCTGCAGGGCGCGCGCGAGATTGGCTTCACCGTCATATCCATGAGCCTGTCGCTGGTCGCGGTGTTCCTGCCGATCCTGCTGATGGGCGGGCTGGTGGGGCGGCTGTTCCGCGAATTCGCGCTGACGCTGACCTTTGCCATCCTGGTGTCGATGGTGGTCGCGCTGACCACCACACCGATGATGTGCGCGCTGCTGCTGCGCCGCGAGGCGGGGCGGGCGCACGGGCGGCTGCACCGGGCGAGCGAGGCGGTGTTCGACGCCATGCTGCGCGCCTATGAGCGCAGCCTGCGCTGGGCGCTGCGGCATACGGTGGTGGTGATGGGCAGCCTGTTCGCCACCATCATCGGCAGCGTGCTGCTGTTCGCGATCGTGCCGAAGGGGTTCTTTCCGCAGCAGGATACCGGCGTGCTGATCGGCTATCTGGTCGGTGACCAGAGCATCAGCTTCCAGCGCATGGAGAAGAAGCTGCGGCAGGTGATGGCGATCATCCGCGCCGACCCGGCGGTGGAGAGCGTCGCGGGCTTCACCGGCGGGCGGGTGACGAATACCGGCTTCACCTTCACCACGCTGAAACCCTATGCCGAGCGGCGGCTGACGGCGGATCAGGTGATCGGCCGGCTGCGCCCGAAGCTCGCCCACGTCGCCGGTGCGACGCTTGTGCTGCAGGCGGCGCAGGATCTGCGCGTGGGCGGACGGCAGGCATACGGGCAGTATCAGTACACGCTGCAGGCGGATACCGACGCGCTGTTGTACGAATGGACGCCGAAGCTCGTGGCCGCGCTGCGCAAGCGGCCGGAGCTGGCGGACGTCAACAGCGATCTGCAGCAGGCGGGGCTGGAGACGGATATCGACATCGACCGCGCGACGGCGGCGCGGCTCAATCTGGTGCCCAGCACGATCGACGCGACCCTGTACGACGCGTTCGGGCAGCGGCAGGTCTCGACCATCTACAACGCGCTCAATCAGTATCACGTGGTGATGGAGGTGGCGCCGCGCTACTGGCAGAGCCCGGACACGCTGCGCAACCTGTGGGTCAGCACGTCGGGCGCGATCGCGAGCGGCACGTCCACGACGCAATTCCCGGTGGGCACCGCGACGGGGCCGGCGAGCACCACGGCGGCCGCGGCGGCGGCGACACCGTCGAGCAGCATCAACAGCACGGCGGCGGCGATCGCGCTCAATTCGGCGCGCAACGCGGTGATCAACGCGCTGGCGGTCAGCGGCAACGGCGTCGCGTCGGCCGGCGCACCGGTCAGCACCGCGAAGGAGACGATGATCCCGCTCGCCGCCTTTGCGTCCTATGGCCCGGGCAAGACGCCGCTCGCGGTGAACCATCAGGGGCAGTTCGTCGCCGCCACCGTGTCGTTCAACCTGCCGCCGGGGCGGCCGCTGTCGGCGGCGACGGCGGCGATATCGGCGACCGAACGCGCGATCGGCATGCCGCAGGCAATCCACGGCAGCTATGCCGGCACGGCGGCGACGTTCCAGTCGTCGCTGGCGACCGAGCCGCTGCTGATCGCCGCGGCGCTGCTGGCGATTTATATCGTCCTCGGCATGCTGTACGAGAGCTACATCCACCCGATCACGATCCTGTCCACCATCCCGTCGGCGATGGTCGGGCTCGTGCTCGCGCTGATGCTGTTCCGCCAGGAGTTCAGCATCATCGCGCTGATCGGCCTGATCCTGCTGATCGGCATCGTCAAGAAGAACGCCATCATGATGATCGA
>NZ_BANB01000884.1 GCF_000964365.1 Acidisphaera rubrifaciens HS-AP3
GATATGGGCGACTGGTTCCAGCCCCATCTCCTGCACCGTCCGCGTCGCCAGCGCCGAACGCCAGCCGCCGCCGCAGAAAAACAGGAATCGCTTCGGCTCCGTGAACACCGGCTTGGCATAGGGGCTGTCCGGATCGACCCAGAACTCCAGCATGCCGCGCGGACAGGCAAAGGCGCCGGGAATTCGCCCCTCCCGCGCGATCTCGCGCGGGTCGCGCAGATCGACGAACACGACGCCGGGATCGCCGTGCAGCGCGATCGCCGCCTCCACCGGCACCGTCTCGTTGACGGCCATCGCCTCCTCGACCAGCGCCTTGTAGCCCTTGGTGATCATGGGACGCTCCCCGTCTGTGACCCCGTCAAGATGGCACGCTAGCCCAGCCCGCTGAACAGCGCGGTCGACTGATACCGCTCGGCGAAGGACGGGATGATCACGACGATCATCCGCCCGGCCTGCGCCGGCTCCGCCGCCAGATCGAGCGCCGCGTGCAGCGCCGCCCCGGACGAGATGCCGACCGGCACGCCTTCCTCGCGCGCGCACAGCCGCGCGGTCGCCAGCGCGTCGCGTTCGGCCACCGTCCGCACCGCGTCGATCAGCGACAGATCGAGCACGCCCGGACAGAACCCGGCGCCGATCCCCTGGATGCCGTGCGGCCCCGGCTCGTCGCCCGACAGCACGGCACTCTCCGCCGGCTCGACCCCGATCACACGCAGCCCCGCCCGGCGCGGCTTCAGCGCGCGGGCGATGCCGGTCAGCGTGCCGCCGGTGCCGATGCCGCCCACCACCATGTCCACACGGCCCTCGGTATCGGCCCAGATCTCCTCGGCCGTCGTCGCCGCGTGCACCGCCGGGTTGGCCGGATTGTCGAACTGGCGCGGCATCCACGCATCCGGATGCTCGGCGACAATCGCCTCGGCCCGCGCGATCGCCCCGCGCATGCCCTGCGCCGACGGCGTCAGCTCCAGCTCCGCGCCGAGCAGCCGCATCATCCGCCGCCGCTCGACGGAGGCACCCTCCGGCATGGTCACGATCAGCCGGTAGCCCCGGGCGGCGGCGACGAATGCCAGCGCGATGCCGGTATTGCCGGATGTCGGTTCGACCAGCAGGGTGCGGTCGGGCGCGATCACCCCGGCACGTTCGGCGGCATCGACCATGGCGAGCCCGATCCGGTCCTTCACGGAGCCGAGCGGGTTGAAGAACTCCAGCTTCAGCAGCAGGTCCGCCCGCAGCCCCCGCGCGGCGGCGAGACGGGGGACGCGCACCAGCGGCGTGCCGCCCACCGTCTCCTGCACGCTGCCATAGATGCGGCCCCGCGGCGACGCGGCCGGGATCACCGGGGGCGAGCTTGCCGCGGGGGACGGCGCCTGGGTGTCTGGCCTTCGGGTGTCGTCGGACATAAATTACGTTCTTGCACAGTGGATCACGCCGGCGAACGGCAGGCGGAGGGAGGCAGGCATGCTGGTCAGGCGCGAACGGGGAATGAACGCCGTGTCGATCATGCTCGATATCGCGTTTCACGCCGGCCGGCTCAATACCGTCAGCACGGCGGAGATCGCCGAGCGCACCGGCCTCGCCCGGCGCGGGATCGAGCCGCTGCTGCAGGCGCTCGGCCGGGCTGGCCTGCTGGAGA
>NZ_BANB01000883.1 GCF_000964365.1 Acidisphaera rubrifaciens HS-AP3
AGCCGTAGGCGCCGGCATCCTCGCCGAGCGCCGCCGGACGCCAGGTGGCGCCGCCGTCGGTCGAGACATCGACGCGGGCGACGCCGCAATCGCCGCCGAAGGCGATGCCGCGCAGCGCGACCGGCGCCCCGGGCCGCACCCGCCCGAGCTTGTCCGCGTTGGTGCAGAATGCGCGCGGCACCATGCGGCTGATCGGCACCGTGGGCACGCCGGTCTGACCGGGGCGCATGTCGGCGTGCGGCGTGTCGGGAATGCGATAGGCGGTCTTCATCCAGTAGCTGTCATCGGGCGCGTCCAGCACCTCGATGTCGTTGAGCATCTTCACCCAGTACGTCGAATACCAGCCGGGCACGATCAGTCGCAGCGGATAGCCGTTGAGCAGCGGCAGGTTCGCGCCGTTCATCGCATAGGCGAGCATCACCTCGCCGTCGCGCGCGTGGTCGATGGCGAGCGACTTCATGAAGTCGGGCGCGCCGTCCACCACGGGTTCGTCCATGCCGTCGAAGCGGACGGCGACGGCGCCCGGCTTGACGCCCGCGCGGTCGAGCACGTCGCGCAGCCGCACCCCGCCCCAGCGCGCGCAGCCCATGGCACCGTTCGCCCACTGCGCGCCGGGGACGGGCGGGTCGAACAGGCCGCGCGAGTTGCCCGAGCACTGGTTGACGGCGGCGAGTTCGAAGCGGGGCATCGCCAGCAGGTCGGCGAGGGTCAGCGACAACGGCCGCGCGACATGGCCGCGCACCGCGAGGCGATAGGCGGCAGTGTCGATCGCCTCCGGAATTACCGCCCAGTGCCAGCGCACGAAGAAGCGGTCGTTGGGCGTGAAGATGCCGTCGTCGAACACGTCGAACGGCGTCTCCAGCAGCGGCGGGCGGGTGCGCTGGAGGATCATTTCGCCCTTTTGCGGAAAGGCGGAGGTGAGGGCGCGGCGGTCGGGGCGGCCGGTGAAGCCGAGGCCGACGGAGGACGCGGTCGCCGCCGGGTCGGCGAGGGCGGGGGCAGCGAGCAGCACGCCGAGCGAGGCGGCGCCGCGCAGCAGCGCGCGGCGGGTCGGCAGCGTGCCGGCGGCGGATAAGTGTGACGGCATGGCGTATCTCCGGTCCTATCCCGCCCGTGCGGCGGGTCGGCTGGAGAATGACGATCAGCGACGGCGTCTTCCAACGCCGTTTCGCGCTGCGTCCGATCGCCCGGCGCGATCGTTCCGGGGGGCTGCGCCGGACTCGGCGATGAGACCGAGCAGCGCGTCGGCAGCGCGGCTGCGGTAGCGTCCGGCATGGCGGATGACGTGGAAGTCGCGATCGGGCAGCGCGATCGGCACGAGGTGCAACAGGCCGGTTTCGAGCGACGACGCGGCGACGGAGGCGGAGAGC
>NZ_BANB01000882.1 GCF_000964365.1 Acidisphaera rubrifaciens HS-AP3
TCGCGTCGGCGTGCATGGACACGAACAGGTCGGCGGACCGGGCGACATAAGTGCCAGCGAGCGTGCCCTCCTGCTCGACCTGCGCCGGCAGCGCGAGGCGCTGGACGCGCGCGCCCGCCAGCAGGAGGCGCGCAAGGCGCTGATCGATGCCGCCGAGCACCGTCTGGCCGCGCGCGTCGACGAGCTGCAGGCGCTGCAGACCCGGCTCGAACAGCTCGATGCCGCACGCGTCCGCCACGAGGAAGCCAACTGGCAGGGGCTGGTGAAGCTCTACGAACAGATGAAGCCGCGTGACGCGGCGGTGATCTTCAACGATCTCGACATGCAGGTGCTGCTGCCGGTCATCGACCGCATGAAGGAGAGCAAGGCGGCGCCGATCCTGGCGGCGATGCAGCCGGACAAGGCCCGTGCCGTCACCGCGGCCCTCGCGCATCTGCGCGTCAACGAGACCACGCCGGCCGCCGCGGGCCCGTCGCGTCAGGCCGCGATCCGACCCTGACGCCGCCCGACCATCCCGCCAGCCGCCGCCGCATGCCCGAACCCGACCCGCCGCCGCCCGCCGCCGACCGGACAGGAGCCCATGATGCCGATCGATAAATCGATGAACGTACTGATCGTCGATGATTACAAGACGATGCTGCGCATCATCCGCAATCTGCTGAAGCAGATCGACTTCAACAACGTGGACGAGGCGACCGACGGTGCCGAGGCGCTGGCCCGCCTGCGCGCCGGCAGCTATGGCCTCGTCATCAGCGACTGGAACATGCAGCCGATGACCGGTCTGCAACTGCTGCAGGAAGTGCGCGCCGATCACCGGCTCCGCGCGACGCCGTTCATCATGGTGACCGCCGAAAGCAAGGCCGAAAACGTCGTCGCCGCCAAGCAGGCCGGCGTGTCCAACTACATCGTCAAGCCGTTCAATGCCGAGACGCTGCGCGAGAAGATCGAGAAGGTGCTGGCTCATGCCTGACGCGCTGCCGCCCCCACTGGCGGAGCGGCTCGACGCGGCGCGCGCCGCGCACCCGCCCGCCGATC
>NZ_BANB01000881.1 GCF_000964365.1 Acidisphaera rubrifaciens HS-AP3
CAGGGCCCGGTCCGCGGGCGTCTGATCCGTAGGGGTCCGATCAGTGGGAGGCGGCCCGGACGGGGCCCGCCGGGGCGCGTCACTTCGGCGCCGCGGCCCGCGGCGCCGGCACCGAGAGGGTGCGGTAGCCGTCCGGCACGGCGAACATGTCCGCCGGCGGCGTGTCATAGCTCACCGCCGTGGCGACGATCATGCCGGATGGCCCCCCCGTGTCCGACGCCGCCACCGCGCGCAGGATCAGCCCGTCCGCGGTCACGCAGTCCCGGCCGCTGCCCTGATCCACGGTCACCGTCCAGTCGGTGCAGGGCACGCCGGCCACGGTTTCGGTGCCGCCGCGCGTGTAATGCGCCGTGTCGGACAGCAGGAAGCTGCGCATGTGATCGGGATCGAACGGCATGTCCATCACGGCCTTGGTCTGATCCATCACGACCTGCATCCGGCGCGCCGGCAGGTCGATCAGCAGGTAGCTGTTCTGCCCTCGCGCCTCCACCCGCAGATGCCGCCCGCCGGCCTGATAGTAGACACGGATATGGTTCTCCCGCCCGCCGGCGGTCGCGGTGTAGTCAACCTGGGCGTCGCGGGTCGGGAACAGCTTCGGCCCCCCGCCCCCCGCCTGCGCCGGGGCGCAGCCCGGCAGGCCGGCCATGACGCCGGATACGACCAGGGCCGTCACCGCGGCCCAGCGGCCGGGCAGACGTCTCACGCGACTATGCAACATGGCACCTCACTCTCAGCGGACCGTCACGGGGAGGTCCTCGCGCCGGATATGGGCGCCTATAGCGATCTGCTCACCGCCCGGCGAGTGACCGTATTTCGAGCGTCAGCGCCTCTTCCGGCGGATAGGCGAGCCATCGCGCGTCGCGGTCGACGGCGTCGGCCAGGCGTTCCTTGTAGACGTCGCGCGGGACTTCCTCGGCGCCGAACTGCGACAGGTGGGCGGTGACGAACTGCGTGTCGAGCAGCCGGAACCCGCCGAGGCGCAGCCGAGCCACCAGATGCACCAGCGCGACCTTGGAGGCATCGCGGCACAGGCTGAACATGCTCTCGCCGAAGAACACGCCGCCGAGCGACACGCCGTACAGCCCGCCGACCAGCACGCCGTCGCGCCGGCTTTCCACCGAATGGGCGTGGCCGCGGCGGAACAGGGATGTGAACAGGCCCTCGATCTGCGGGTTGATCCAGGTATCCTCCCGCCCCGGCAGGCTCGCAGCGCAGCCGGCGATCACGCCCGCGAAATCCTCGTCCACCGTCACCTCATAGGCGCCGGACAGCACCGTGCGCAGCAGCCGGCGCGACAGGTGGAAGCGGTCGAGGGGCAGCACACCCCGGCGTTCGGGATCGAGCCAGTACAGGCGGTCGCCGTAGCGCGTCTCCGCCATCGGGAACAGCCCGTGGCGATAGGCCCGCAGCATCAGCTCCGGCGTGATCTCGACCGACCGACGCGACATGACCCCATTGTGCGCCCTTGCGCGACGCGCCGCCATTAAGTTCGCGTCAGCCGCCGGCCACCGCACGGCCGTGGCGGCCGGCGCCTCAGTGCGTGCCGCCGCTCACGAAACGCTCAAGCCAGTGGATCGTGTAGTCGCCGGCGATGAACGCGGGGTCCTCGAGGATGCGCTGATGCAGCGGGATCGTCGTCTTGATGCCGACCACCGCGAATTCCGCCAGCGCGCGGCGCAGGCGGGCGATCGCCTCCAGCCGTGTCGGCGCATGCACGATCAGCTTGCCGATCAGGCTGTCGTAATAGGGCGGCACGCGATAGCCGGCATACATGGCGCTGTCGATCCGCACGCCGAGGCCGCCGGGCGCGTGGAATGCCTGGACCCGCCCGGGCGTCGGCATGAACGTCTCCGGGTCCTCGGCGTTGATGCGGGCCTCGATGGCATGGCCGTTGAACCGGATGTCCTCCTGCCCGTAGCCGAGGCGCGCGCCGGCGGCGATGCGGATCTGTTCGCGCACGAGGTCGATGCCGCAGACCATCTCCGTCACCGGATGCTCGACCTGCAGGCGGGTGTTCATCTCGATGAAGGCGAAGTGCCCGTCCTGATACAGGAACTCCAGCGTGCCGGCGTTGCGGTAGCCGAGCTTGCGCAGCGCCGCGGTGACGGTGGCGCCGAGGCGGTCGCGCGCCGCCGGCGTCAGCGCGGGTGAGCCCGCTTCCTCCAGCACCTTCTGATGCCGCCGCTGCAGGCTGCAGTCGCGCTCGCCGAAATGCACGACGGCGCCGTGCATGTCGGCCAGGACCTGCAGCTCGATATGGCGCGGCCGGTCGAGATACCGCTCGATATAGACGGCGTCGTTGCCGAACGCGGCGCGCGCCTCGGCGCGGGCGAGGGTATAGGCATCTTCCAGGCCGGCCGGCCCCTCGGCGACCTTCATGCCGCGTCCGCCGCCGCCGGCCGCCGCCTTGACGAGCAGCGGATAGCCGATGCGCGACGCCACCTCGCGCGCATCCTCCAGCGTCGCCACCTCGCCGTCCGAACCCGGCACCAGCGGCACGCCGAGGCCGGCCATCGCGGTCTTGGCGGCGATCTTGTCGCCCATCATGCGGATATGCGCGGCCGTCGGGCCGATGAAGGCGAGGCCGTGCGCCTCCACCATCTCGGCGAAGTCGCCGTTCTCGGACAGGAAGCCATAGCCGGGATGGATCGCGTCCGCCCCGGTGATGCTGGCCGCCGACAGGATGGAGGCGACGTTGAGATAGCTCTCCTTGGCCGCGGGCGGCCCGATGCACACGCTCTCGTCCGCCAGACGGACATGCATCGCCTCGGCGTCGGCGGTGGAATGCACGGCGACGGTCGGGATGCCCATCTCGCGGCAGGCGCGCTGGATGCGCAGCGCGATCTCACCCCGGTTGGCGATCAGGATCTTGCGGAACACGCCGCTATTCCAGGATCAGCAGCGGCTCGCCGTATTCCACGGGCGCGCCGCTGGCGACCAGGATGCGGGCGACCGTGCCGGCCTTCGGCGCCTTGATCTGGTTGAAGGTCTTCATCGCCTCGATCAGCAGCAGGGTCTGGCCGGCCGCGACCGGCTGTCCCACCGCCACGAAGGGCGGCGCCCCAGGCTCGGGGCCCAGATAGACGACCCCCACCATCGGGCTGGTCACGGCGCCGGGCTGCGCCGC
>NZ_BANB01000880.1 GCF_000964365.1 Acidisphaera rubrifaciens HS-AP3
GACAGCAGCACGCCGCCCGCCGCCCCGCCCGGCGCGGCGACCGGGTCCGCGACCGACGCGACCGCCAAGCCGGCGACCGATCCGCTGCTGGCCACCGTCAACGGCGCGCCGATCCACCTGTCGGACGTGCAGGACGCCATGCGGACCCTGCCGCAGCAGGCCCGCACCATGCCGCAGCAGATCCTGGTGCCGATGCTGGTGGACCAGCTGATCGACCGGCAGGCGCTGGTGATCACCGCCAAGAAGCAGGGCCTCGACAAGGACCCGGCGGTGCAGGCGCAGATCCAGCGCGCCGCCGATCAGGCATTGCAGCGGGCCCTGCTGCAGCGCGACATCGGGCCGCTAATCACCGACGACGCGCTGAAGGCCGCTTATGAGAAGGACTACGCCAACAAGCCCGGACAGGAGGAGGTGCACGCCTCCCACATCCTGGTCGAGCACGAGGCGGAGGCGAAGGACATCATCGCCCAGCTGGAAAAGGGCGCGGATTTCGCGGCGCTGGCCAAGGCGCACAGCAAGGACCCCGGCGCCTCGCAGGGGGGCGACCTCGGCTGGTTCAAGAAGGACGACATGGTGCCGGAGTTCTCCGCCGCCGCATTCGCCCTCAAGCCGGGCGAGTTCACCAAGACGCCGGTGCACACGCAGTTCGGCTGGCACGTCATCAAGGTGACGGAGACGCGCATCGCCAAGCCGCCGACCTTCGATTCCGTGCGCGATGAGCTGCGTCAGCACCTGATCCAGGACGCGGTGCAGAAGCTGGTCAAGCAGGCGCGCGCGGACGTGAAGGTGGTGCGCTTCAACATGGACGGCACGCCGGAGAAGCCGACCGACAGCGCCGAGCCGCCGCCGGCGCCCTCCGGCAAGTAACCGGCGCGCATGGCGACCCTGCCGGTCTCGCCGCTCGCGGTGCCGCTGCCGCCGCTGCCGCCCCTC
>NZ_BANB01000879.1 GCF_000964365.1 Acidisphaera rubrifaciens HS-AP3
ACTGTCAGCTACTGGTTATGAGTCCGAGCCCTAGTTCGGGTTTAGCGCCCCGAGTCGTTCACTAACCGGCGCCGTCCGGTTACGAGCAATTGACGGGTATGCACGCATAGGTTGTAATACACGCATGGGTTGTGTAGTGCGGGGTCTGCGATGCTAGCAAGCAAGGTTTGCGGTGAGCCGGCCAATTGTAAGCGTCTCTGCTCGGTGGGGCGGATGCTGGTGGAAGCCGCCGAACTCGCGTACGCGATGGTAGACCCTGTTTTGGCGGTGCATCTAATTGAGGCCGCCATGCTAGCATTTGAAGAAGAGCAAGAGGAAATTACTTATACATAACATTAGCGAGAACCGCGCCGACGGCCGAATAAAATATGTAGAGGAGGAAGTTCTAGAATGAAAGTGTATTTATATAAGTCGAGATCGAGGAGAGATTGCTTCGCGCTCTCGATCTGCGATGTAAAGGATAATCTCCCCGCCACTTCAGGGCCGTGGGAGAGACATAACCAGTCGATGATGCCAACGTCGAGTTTGGATAATCAAACAGCGGAAGCTCTAATCAGCAAAGGGCATTTGTTGTTTTTTGCAGACAAGTTGGAGTAAATCCTCTCAACCTTACCGCTGCCACCTGACATTCACGGTTGGTGGAGCTGCCGGCGGACGGCTTTAGTGTGCAATCGCTCAATGATAGTGAATTAAGGTGAACGTTTGGCTGATTTTCTTCAGCAGAAGCTTCCAGCACTTAGGCTTGCCGATGACAGCGTGCGCGGGCGGTTCACGGGAATGGGGCGTCGCGTCGCTTGAGTAGTCGCGAATAGCTCGGTTTTTATATGATGACCGAGCGAGAGGCTCCCACCTGGGATGCCGTCTTGTCGAGGCGTCGAATAGGCCCTCCATTGCGTCCATCCAGTCGGCAGACACTGGCGCAAAGGATGTCGAGCGGCGACGACGGGGCCGGGGCATGACGCTTGTAATCGTCCGTCATGGTGGCGCCCCGGTAACGCTTTCACTGCCCCGGGGCTCCTCGACGTGGAGACTGACGAGGTCGCGGACATGTTCGACGAACTGAACCGCCCCGGGTTTGGCGGAGGCCCCGACTCCTGAGAGGAAGGGGCCATG
>NZ_BANB01000878.1 GCF_000964365.1 Acidisphaera rubrifaciens HS-AP3
GAGCGCCCCGTGCCGCCACGCCCACACGCCCGCCGCAAGCCCGAGCGCGCCGGAGGCGGCGTGGGCGACGCCGACCCAGCCGCGCCTGCGCATCAGCAGCCAGCCGCCGAGCAGGACGGTGACGCTCAGGACCGCGAAGGCGGGCCACAGCCCGCTCATGGTCGCCAAGTTCATCGCCCCGCGCTCACGGAACGGTCTCGTCGACCGGCGGGCGTATGCGCGGCCGTGTCGCGAGTTCCGGCGGCAGCCCGGCGAGTTCCGCCCGCCCGCGCGCGTATTCGTTGACCAGCGTGTAGCCGACGCCCAGCAGCACCGGGCCCAGGAAGACGCCGAGCAGCCCGAACGCGAGCACCCCGCCCAGCACGCCGAGGACCACGAGGACGAAGGGCAGCTGCGCACCGCGGGCGATGAACAGCGGCCGGATGATATGATCCGCGCCGGTCACCGCCAGGATGCCGTAGGCGCCGAGGAACACGCCGGCGCCGATATGGCCGATCTTCATCAGCCACAGGGCGGAGGGGATCCACACCAGCGGCGCGCCGATCGGCAGCACGGCGAGGAAGCTCGCCACCGCGCCCAGCAGCACCGGGCGCGGCACCCCGGCCGCCCACAGGCCGATCGCCGTCAGGATGCCCTGGATAACCGCCGTGCCGAGGATGCCGTAGACGGTGCCGCGGACCGTGGCGCCGGTCACGGCCACCAGCCGGTCCGCCTGCGGCCCCGCGATGCGCGCCAGCACGGCCCGCAGCCGGGCCGCGATCGGCTCGCCGTAGGTGTAGAAGAAAAAGGCGATGAACAGCGCGAAGCCGAAGCCGACGACGCCGTTGGCGATGCCGAGGACAAGGCTGAAGCCCGCCTCCGCGATCATCCCGAAATAGGGGCGCACCGCCGCGAACAGCTCCGACAGGTCGGCGGCCCAGCGATTCCACAACGCCCCCGCCGGCGGCCCGATCAGCGGCACGTCGAACACCCAGTTCGGCGCCGCCGGCAGGCCGGCATGCAGCGCGTCCTGCACCACGTGACGCAGATGCGCGA
>NZ_BANB01000877.1 GCF_000964365.1 Acidisphaera rubrifaciens HS-AP3
ACGCGCCGTGGGCCGGCGCCGCGTGGCCCGGCGGCCCGCTGCTGGCCGCGATGGCCAACCCCGGCGCCCTGCCGCCCGGCGTGCAGGGTGAAAGCGTGGTGACCACCTTCACCGGTCACGGCGTCTGCACCCGCACGACGCGCTTCGGCGTCCCGGAAGCGGGCGGCCCCGCGCGGGCGATCACGCATGTGAGCGGCGATTGCAGCCCGTTCGCGGCACCGACCGGCGCCCCGACCGGCGCCCCGACCGGCACGCTGCCCGCCGCCCGGCCCGACATGCCACCGGAGCCCGCGCAGCCGCGCATCTATCGCGCGCGCGCCACGCGGCCGGCGGAGGGGGCTCATCTCGTGCAGGTCGCCGACTGGCAGCGCTGAGCCTCGGCCGCGATGCGACGCGGGCCGGCGGCCTGACGGCTGCCGGCCCGATGCCGCGTCCGCCCCGCTATTCGGCGTCCGTCCCCCGCACATAGGGCTTCGGCAGCCAGGTGCCGTCGCGCGGCACGCCCGCGCGCTCGAACAGCGCGTCCGCCGAGCGTTCCATCCGCCCGCGCAGCCCGCGCACGTCGGCGTGCACCAGCTTGCCGTGCCGCTTCATGATGCGCCCGGCGACGAACACCGTGTCGATGTTGCCGACATGCGCATCCTCGACCACCGCGCCGATCGGGTTGTTGATCGGGAACATGTTCAGTGCGTAGGTGTCGAGCATCACGATGTCGGCCTGCTTGCCGGGCGTGAGCGACCCGGTCCGCCCCTCCAGCCCGCAGGCGCGCGCCCCCTGCACCGTCGCGAAATCGAGGATGTCGCGCGTGGTGATCGGCAGCGGATCGACCAGGGCGTGCCGCGCCAGCGCCTCCTCGTTCAGGAAGCCGCGCGTGCCGGCCATCAGGATGCGCATCTGCGCGAACATGTCGCCGCCCACCGAACAGCACACGTCGATCGAGATGCTCGGCCGGCAGCCATGCTTCAGCAGGCCGAGCGTCGCCGGATTGCCGTGCCCCATGTTCAGCTCGACCTCCGCCGACAGCGAGGCGGTGCCGCCGGTATCGGCGATCAGCTTGAACTCGCTGTCGCTCAGCGTGCAGCAATGCACGTAGGTCGTGTCGTCGCGCAGCAGCCCGCGCGAATGCAGCTGGTCGACCGGGTGATTGAGGCCCCATAGCCCGTCGCCCGCATGCAGCGTGATGCGCAGCCCAAGCTCGCGCGCCTTGCGGAAATCATCCTCGGTCACGTCGAGGGTGGCGAATTGCGGCCCGCGCGCGGCGAAGGCCATGGTCATCAGGCCGTCATCACCGTTGAAATGCGTCCGCCGCACGCGCGCCACGTCGTCGAAATTGCTCGGCAGGTCGCTGACCGGAAACCACTCGCGGTTGGCGTTGCCATAGCCATAGACGGCGCGCAGCCCGGCATCGCGCAGCCCCTTCACCGCCATGTCGGCGTGATCGGGCGTGTTGTTGTTGTGCGACCAGTCGTACAGCGTGGTGATGCCGGCATCCAGCGCCTCCAGCGCGCCGACATAGTTGGCGAGGTACATGTCGTCGGGCGTGTACAGCTCGCCCATCACCCCGCGCACGCCGCCGAAATACTGCGCCAGCGTCCAGTCCGCCGCCGCGTTGCGCAGCATGCACTGCCAGGTGTGGCGGTGGGTGTCGATGAAGCCGGGGATGACGATCATGCCGCGCCCGTCGATTTCCTGCGCATCGACCGGGCCGATATTCGGCCGCACCTCGGCGATCTTCTCGCCGTCGATCAACAGGTCGGCGTCATGGAAATCGCCGATCTTCGCGTCCATGGACACGATCATGGCGTTGCGTATCACCGTCCGGCGCATCGTCGCTTCCCCCGTCTGCTTATCGCCTGCCGTCCGGCAGGCCGCGTTGGCGCAACGCTAAGCCGGGGCAACGGACAGGGCAACAGGTTATCAATTGACCACATAGCTGCATCCTGCCTAAACGGTCTCTCCCGTCCGCGTGGCGGACATCTGGTTATCGGGCGATATGGTGATCCAGGACG
>NZ_BANB01000876.1 GCF_000964365.1 Acidisphaera rubrifaciens HS-AP3
GCCGCGCCGAGCACGGCGACGATGCGGTCGTCCGCCGGCCCGGCGCTGTCGAGGGCGGCGATGCGGGCGACGGCGCGGTCGAGCGGGATCGGCAGCGAGAAGGCGGCGGACAGGCCGGCCAGCCCCACCACCGCGAAGGCCATCGCCAGAAAGCCCATCCATGTCCCGTGTGCGCGCATCGGCGCTGGATCGCACCGCCCGCTCGGCCGCACAACCTTTTGTCAAGCACCGTCTGGCACGATCCCGCTGCAGGGGGTGCGCGGATGCTCGATATGCTGGCAACGGTCAGGACGTGGTTCAGCCG
>NZ_BANB01000875.1 GCF_000964365.1 Acidisphaera rubrifaciens HS-AP3
GGCCCCGCCGTGCGCGGCCCGCGGGCGCAGGCCGACCGCAGGCTGTACGCGGCGGCGATCCGGCGCCTTCTAGCCGAGACCGCCGGGCTGGAGGTGCGCGCCGGGACGGCGGAGGGGCTGCGTATCGCGCAAGGCCGCGTCACCGGCGTGCGGACGGGCGACGCGACGCTCGCGGCCGGCGCGGTCGTGCTGACCGCCGGCACCTTCCTGCGCGGCGTGATCCATGTGGGGGAGCGGGCGACGCCGGCGGGGCGATACGGCGAGCCCGCCGCCGTCGCGCTCGCCGACTCGCTCGCGGCGGCGGGCCTGTCGATCGGACGGCTCAAGACCGGCACACCGCCGCGCCTCGACCGGCGCAGCATCGACTGGGACGGTCTCGACGTGGATGCCGGCGACGCGGTGCCGGAGCCGTTCAGCACGCTGACCGACGCGATCACCACGCCGCAGATCTCCTGCCGCGTCACCGCGACGACGCCCGCGACGCATGCGCTGATCCGCGCCAACCTGCACCGCTCGGCGATCCACGCCGGCAACATCACCGGCCCCGGGCCGCGCTACTGCCCGTCGATCGAGGACAAGGTCACGCGCTTCGCCGGCCGGGAACGCCATACCGTGTTCCTCGAACCGGAAGGGCTGGACGACGACCTCGTCTATCCCAACGGCATCTCCACCAGCCTGCCGGAGGAGGTGCAGACGGCGCTCGTCCGGTCGATCCCGGGTCTGGAGCAGGCCGATATCGTGCGGTTCGGCTACGCCGTCGAATACGACTACATCGACCCGCGCGGGCTGACGCCGGGGCTGATGGCCCGCGATCTGCCGGGTCTGTTCCTCGCCGGCCAGATCAACGGCACCACCGGCTATGAGGAAGCCGCCGCACAGGGTCTGCTCGCGGGCATCAACGCCGCACGGCATGCGGGCGGCGGGGCCGCGGTGACGGTCGGGCGCGAGCAGGCCTATCTCGGCGTATTGGTCGACGACCTGACCACAAGGGGGGTGACGGAGCCCTATCGGATGTTCACCGCGCGCGCCGAGTATCGCCTCAGCCTGCGCGCCGACAACGCCGACCTGCGGCTGACCGGGACCGGGATCGGCTGGGGCTGCGTCGGCCCCGCCCGGGCGGCGGCCTTTCGCGCCTATCAGGCAACGTGCGAGGCGGCCCGTCTGCGGGCGCGCGAGGTGTGCGCGACACCGGCGGCGCTGCGT
>NZ_BANB01000874.1 GCF_000964365.1 Acidisphaera rubrifaciens HS-AP3
ACGTGTCGGACGGCGGCGCGTCCGGCGGCCCGCCCGCCGGGCGGGCGTCCGCGGGGCAGGCGTCAGGGGTGTTGTCAGGCGTGGTCGTCACGGCGCGCATGTAATGCGTCATGCGCGCTTTGTCTGGTGCTATCCCCCGCGCGACTCGGCGTCGGCCGCGGAGCAACCGGCCCCCTGTGGACAACCTTGTGGGCAATCATTGGGGCGGCGCCCGTAAACCGCCGATTTCAAGCCACTTGCGGCGCCGCCAAGGAAAACCGTGGCTAAACGCCAAGTGACTGAAAAGGCTGAGTCAAGTAGTTTTCTCCCCAGGCGGCCCGCGCACCGCCGCGCGGCCGGCGCCAAAGCCCCGACGTTTCAATCGATAAGCCGCCGGGCGTGGACAACTTTCCCCAAAAACCGCGGCATTCCGGCCACGGCCATGCGCCTGAATGTCGGGTTCGCGCCGGGCGGCGCGTCATTCCTCGGTCGCTGCCGCGTCCGGCGACGGCGGGTGCCAGTTCATGTGCTGTCCCCCGTCCAGCGCCAGCATCTGCCCCGTGACGGACGGCAGATCAAGCAGGGCGCAGACGGCCCGGCCGATCTCCTCGGGCGTCGTGCCGTGGCGCAGCGGGACCGATGCCTCCTGCCGCGCGAACTGCGCCGCCGTCTGCCGCTTGCTCGGCAGCGCGGGGCCGGGGCCGATGGCATTGACGCGGATGCGCGGGGCGAGCGCCAGGGCCATGGTCTGCGTCAGCGTCCACAGCGCGGCCTTGGACACGGTGTAGGACACGAAGTGCGGCGTCAGCGACCAGACCCGCTGGTCGAGCAAGTTGATCACCACCCCCTCGGCCGACGCGGGCACCGCCCGGGCAAAGGCCTGCGTCAGGACGAAGGGGGCGCGCAGGTTGATGGCCATGTGGGCATCCCACGAGGCCCGGGTGGCGTCATGCCACTCGTCCCGCTCGAACAGGCTGGCGTTGTTGACCAGCACGCCAAGCGGCCCGAGCGCGGCGGTGGCCCGCCCGATCAGGTCGGCAACCGCTGCCTCGTCCGCCA
>NZ_BANB01000873.1 GCF_000964365.1 Acidisphaera rubrifaciens HS-AP3
TGCCGGCAACCTCGCGGTGCGCTACGGCGACAGCCTGGCGCTGTCGGGCAACCTGCTGAACAGCGGCAATTTCTACGTCGAGGATCAGGTCAACAGCCCGGCCGAGGGCGCCACGACCTCGATCGCCGGGACGCTGAC
>NZ_BANB01000872.1 GCF_000964365.1 Acidisphaera rubrifaciens HS-AP3
CAGATCGACGACGCGGGCGTGGCCGGGGCGAACACGGCGCTGACCGGGCTGTCGGTGAATGCCGGCAACCTCGCGGTGCGCTACGGCGACAGC
>NZ_BANB01000871.1 GCF_000964365.1 Acidisphaera rubrifaciens HS-AP3
GCCCTCGGCCACCCGCGTCGCCTGCGCGCGCAGGTCGGCGACCAGTGCGCCCATAGCCGCGGCGTTGGCGGCATACTCCGCGCCGCCGCGGTCGATCGCCGTGGACAGCGTCATGCCGTCTCCGCGAACAGCTCGCGCCCGATCAGCATGCGGCGTATCTCGCTGGTGCCCGCGCCGATCTCGTACAGCTTGGCATCGCGCAGCAGCCGCCCGGTCGGGTAGTCGTTGATATAGCCGTTGCCGCCCAGGCACTGGATCGCCTCCAGCGCCATCCACGTCGCCCGCTCCGCCGCGTACAGGATCGCGCCCGCCGCGTCCTTGCGCGACGTGCGTCCGGCGTCGCAGGCGCGCGCGACCGCGTAGACATAGGCGCGGCTGGCGTTCAGCGTCGTGTACATGTCGGCGATCTTCGCCTGCATGATCTGGAACTCGCCGATCGCCTGCCCGAACTGCTTCCGTTCGTGGATATACGGCACCACCACGTCCATGCAGGCCTGCATGATGCCGAGCGGCCCCGCCGCCAGCACCGCGCGCTCGTAATCCAGCCCGCTCATCAGCACGTTGACGCCGCGCCCGACCTGCCCGAGCACGTTCTCCTCCGGCACCTCGCAATCCTCGAACACCAGCTCGCACGTGTTCGACCCGCGCATGCCGAGCTTGTCGAGCTTCTGCGCGGTCGAGAAACCCTTGAATCCCCGCTCGATCAGGAACGCGGTGATGCCGCGCGGCCCGGCCGCCGGATCGGTCTTGGCATAGACCACCAGCGTGTCCGCGTTCGGCCCGTTGGTGATCCACATCTTGCTGCCGTTGAGCACGTAGCGATCGCCGCGCTTGTCGGCGCGCGTGCGCATGCCCACCACGTCCGACCCCGCGCCCGGCTCGCTCATCGCCAGCGCGCCGACATGCTCGCCGGAGATCAGCTTCGGCAGATAGCGCCGCTTCTGCGCCTCGTTGCCATTGCGGAAGATCTGGTTCACGCACAGGTTGGAATGCGCGCCATACGACAGGCCGACGGAGGCGGAGGCCCGGCTGACCTCCTCCATCGCCACGCAATGCTCCAGATACCCCATCCCGGCGCCGCCGTACTCGTCGCTGACGGTGACGCCGAGCAGCCCGAGCGCGCCGAGCTTGCGCCACAGATCGGCGGGAAAGTCGTTCTCCCGGTCGATGTCGGCGGCGCGCGGCGCGATCTCGTCGGCGGCGAACGCCTCCACCTGCGCGCGCAGCATGTCGGCGGTCTCGCCGAGGCCGAAGTCGAAGGCGGGAAGCCGGTTCGGAATACTGGCCATGGCTTGCCTATTCATTCGATATCGAAGTATTGTTCCGCATAGGTATGCCGCCCCGGGCGCGTCCTGCCAAGGGCCTATTGCATCGGGCGATCGGATGCGTGCATTGCGCGCGCCGGAGGCGGGACCGCACAATGGTCCGGCGGCAAAGACGGGGGGAGCGGATGTCCAGCGGAACAGGCCTGCCAAGCTATGTCCATGGCGCGCATGACGTGCCGCTGATCGGCCAGACGATCGGCGAGAACTTCGACGCGACCGTCGCCGCCCACCCCGACCGCGAGGCGCTGGTGGTGCGCAGCCAGGGCGTGCGCATGACCTATCGCGCGCTCGCCGCCGCGGTGGACGACTTCGCCGCCGGCCTGCTCGCCCTCGGCCTCGAACCGGGCGATCGCATCGGCATCTGGTCGCCGAACAAGGCGGAATGGATCGTCACCATGTATGCCGCGGCAAAGGCCGGGCTGATCCTGGTGAACATCAATCCCGCCTACCGCACCAGCGAACTCGACTACGCGCTCAATCTCGTCGGCTGCCGCGCCCTCGTCACCGCGACGGATTTCAAGACCAGCGACTATGTCGGCATGATCAACGCGCTCGCGCCCGAACTGGCGGCAAGCCAGCCCGGCGAGCTGCGCGCCGCCCGCCTGCCCGACCTTCGCCACGTCATCCAGATCGACGACAGCCCCGCCCCCGGCTGCCACGCCTTCGCCGACATCGCCCGCGCCGGCACCAACACGACGCGCGCCCGCCTCGCGGAGATCGGCGCGCGGCTGCAATTCGACGACCCGGTGAACATCCAGTTCACCTCCGGCACGACCGGCAGCCCGAAGGGGGCGACGCTCACCCATCACAACGTGCTCAACAACGGCTACTTCGTGGGCGAGGCGATCGGCATGACGGCGGCCGACCGGCTGTGCATCCCGGTGCCGATGTATCATTGCTTCGGCATGACCATGTCGGCGCTCGCCTGCACCTCGCACGGCGCCACCATGGTCTTCCCCGGCGACGGCTTCGATCCGCTCGCCGTGCTCCAGACCGTCAGCGAGGAACGCTGCACCGCTCTCTATGGCGTGCCCACCATGTTCATCGCCGAACTCGATCACCCGGACTTCGCAAGCTTCGACCTCACCTCGCTGCGCACCGGCATCATGGCCGGCTCGCCCTGCCCGATCGAGGTGATGCGCCGCGTGGTGGACCGCATGCACATGCCGGAAGTCACCATCGCCTACGGCATGACGGAGACCAGCCCGGTGTCGTTCCAGAGTGCCACCGACGATCCGCTGGAACGCCGCGTCTCCACCGTGGGCCGCATCCATCCGCATACCGAGGTCAAGATCGTCGATACCGACGGCCGCATCGTCCCGCGCGGCACGCCGGGCGAGCTGTGCACGCGCGGCTATTCGGTGATGCGCGGCTACTGGGGCGACCCGGAGCGCACGGCGCAGGTGCTGGACGGCGCGCGCTGGATGCACACCGGCGACATGGCGGTGATCGACGACGAGGGCTACTGCAACATCGTCGGCCGCATCAAGGACATGGTCATCCGCGGCGGCGAGAACGTCTATCCGCGCGAGATCGAGGAGTTCCTCTATCGCCACCCGAAGATCACCGACGTGCAGGTCTTCGGCGTGCCCGACCGCAAATACGGCGAGGAAATCGCCGCCTGGGTGAAGCTGCGCCCCGGCGAGACCATGACGGAAGACGAGCTGCGCGCCTTCTGCCAGGGCCAGATCGCCCACTACAAGGTGCCGCGCTACGTGCGCTTCGTGGACGAGTTCCCGATGACGATCACCGGCAAGATGCAGAAATACCTGATGCGCGAGCAGATGGCCGCCGCCCTCGGCCTCGTCGCCGACCGCACCGCCTGAGGCTCGGCCCGGTCGCGTCAGACGACGTGATCGGGCCGCAGCCGGCACGCCTCGGCCTGCGCCGGCGTCTCGATCTGGATCGTCGTGTGCCCGATCGCGAAACGCTGGCGCAGCTCCGCGCACACCCGCGCGAGCAGCCGCCGGTCCGCCTCCGGCGCGTCGCACACCAGATGCGCCGTCAGCGCGACATCGGTCGTCGACAGCGCCCAGATATGCAGGTCGTGCACCTCGCGCACCCCGGCCTGCGCGGCGAGATAGCCATGCACCGCGTCGCGCGCCACGCCATCGGGCACGCCGTCCATGGCGAGATTGACGCTTTCGCGCAAAAGCCCCCAGGTGCCGACCGTGATCACCGCCGCGATGCCGAGGCTCGCCAGCGGATCGAGCACCGTCCAGCCGGTGAACATGATCAGCACCGCCGCCACCACGACGCCCGCCGACACCGCCGCGTCCGCCGCCATGTGCAGGAACGAGGCACGCAGGTTGAGGTCGCCCTCCCGCCCGCGCATGAACAACAGCGCCGTGCCGCCGTTGACCGCGATGCCGATCAGCGCGACCGCGATCACCGTCCACTCGGCCACCGGCTCGGGATGCAGCAGCCGGCGCACCGCCTCCACCGCGATCGCGCCGACGCCGATCAGCAGCAGCGCCGCGTTCGCCAGCGCCGCCAGGATCGAGCTGCGCCCCCAGCCATAGGTGCGCGCCGCACTCGGCGGCCGCTGCCCCAGCCACGCCGCGCCCCAGGCCAGCAGCAGCCCCAGCACGTCGCCCAGGTTGTGCACCGCGTCCGCCACCAGCGCGACCGACCCGGCGGCGAGGCCAAAGATGACCTCCGCCACCACGAACGCCGTGTTCAGCCCCACCCCGATCGCGAACGCCCGGTCATGCCGCGCCGGCCCGTGGCTGTGCCCCGCATGGCCCAGCCCGCCATGCCCATGCCCGCCATGGTCATGCCCGCCATGGTCATGCCCCTCATGGTCGGGCCCATCATGGTCATGCCCATCATGGTCATCCGCCCCGTGGGCATGGGTGTCCTGGTGGCTCTCCGGCATTCCGTCCCCCGACTTCCCGCCCCCGCTTGCCGTCCTCGTATCGCCATGCCGCGGGGCCGGTCACAACGCGGGCAGCATAACACAGATGCCGCCGCGCCCGTTGGCGGCCATGGCGCGTCGCAGCATATGCAAGGCACACAGACCCCCTTTGGGAGCCACGCATGCCTGATCTGTTCTCGCCCGTGCGCCTCGGCGCGCTCGACCTGCCCAACCGCATCGTCATGGCCCCGCTCACCCGCTCGCGCGCCGGGCGCGGCGACGTGCAGGGCAAGCTGAACGCCGAATACTACGCCCAGCGCGCCACCGCCGGCCTGATCATCAGCGAGGCCACGCAGATCTCGCCGCAGGGCAAGGGCTATGCCTTCACCCCCGGCATCCACAGCGCCGAACAGGTCGCCGGCTGGCGCCTCGTGACCGACGCCGTGCACGCCCATGGCGGGCGCATCGTGCTCCAACTCTGGCATGTCGGCCGCATCTCCCACCCCGACCTGCAGCCCGGCGGCGCGCTCCCCGTCGCCCCGTCGGCCGTCCAGCCGAAGGTGGAGGCGTTCACGGAAACCGGCATGAAGCCGATCCCGACCCCGCACGCGCTGGAGGAGGACGAGATCGCCGCGATCATTGGCGACTACCGCACGGCCACCGCCAACGCCCGCGACGCCGGCTTCGACGGGGTGGAGATCCACGCCGCCAACGGCTACCTGATCGACCAGTTCATGCGCGATTCGACCAACCAGCGCACCGACCGCTGGGGCGGCAGCATCGACAACCGCCTCCGCCTGCTGCGCGAGGTCACCGCCGCCGTGACCCAGACCTGGAGTGGCGACCGCACCGGCATCCGCATCAGCCCCATCAGCCCCGCCAACGACATACGCGACAGCCAGCCCGAGGCGCTGTTCACCCGCGCGGTGGAGGTGCTGAACGACTACGGCCTCGCCTATCTGCACGTGGTCGAGGGCACGACCGGCGGCCCGCGCGAGGTGGCGGACGGCTTCGACCTCGCCGTGCTGCGCCGCGCCTTCCGCGGCCCCTACATGGCGAACAACGGCTACACGCCGGAGCTTGCGCGGGAAGCGATCGCGACGGGTGCCGCCGACGCCATCGCCTTCGGCCGCCCCTTCATCAGCAACCCCGACCTGGTGGAGCGCCTGCGCCGCGACGCCCCGCTCGCCCGCTGGAACAGCAAGACGTTCTATGGCGGCGACGCGACCGGCTATACCGACTACCCGACGCTCGACGCCCGCGCCGCCTGAACCCGCCGGCGTCCGCCCCGCGGTTGCTTGCGCGGCCGCTATATTTGCGTCAACAACCCCGGCCGCAACGGCCGGGGTTTTCGCATGTCGAGTCTGCAAGCCATCCTGCTCGCGGTGCTGCAGGGGGCCACGGAACTGTTTCCCGTCAGCTCGCTCGGCCACGCGGTGGTGGTGCCGGCGCTGGCCGGGTGGTCGCTAGACCAGCACGGGGCGACCTTCCTGCCCTTCCTGGTCTTCCTCCATCTCGGCACCGCCGTCGCCCTGCTGCTGTTCTTCGGCCGCGACTGGCTCGCCATCGCCGCCGGCACGCTCGGCATCGGCGGCGCGCATCAGGTGTCGGAAAGCAGGCGGGTCCTCGTCCTCATCGTCATCGCCACCATCCCGGCGGTGATCGCGGGCTTCCTGCTGGAACACGCGCTGCGCCGCCTGTTCGGCGCGCCCGTGGTCGCCGCCTGTTTCCTGGTGGTCAACGCGGTGATGCTGCTGGCCGGCGAGCGGCTGCGCGCCCGCCAGACCGCCG
>NZ_BANB01000870.1 GCF_000964365.1 Acidisphaera rubrifaciens HS-AP3
CAGCGCGAGCGCCGCCGCGCGGCCAAGCCCGCGGCCCGCGCCGGTCACCAGCGCCACGGCGCCATCGAGCGGTCGGGCCATCAGCGTTCCGTCAGCAGGCTGAGCTGCCGCGTCGCGTTGTCGGTCATGTCGGGCAGCGCGATCGGATATTCGCCGGTGAAGCACGCATCGCAATAATGCGGCCGTGCCGCATCCCGCCCGGCGCGGCCGAGCGCGCGGTACAGCCCGTCGAGCGAGATGAACGCCAGGCTGTCCGCGCCGATCAGCTTCGACATCTCGTCCACCGTATGACGCGCGGCGAGCAGCTTGCCGCGCTCGGGCGTGTCGATGCCGTAGAAGCAGGAATGCGTCGTCGGCGGCGAGGAGATGCGCATGTGCACCTCCGCGGCCCCCGCCGCGCGCACCATCTCGACGATCTTCCGGCTGGTGGTGCCGCGCACGATGCTGTCGTCCACCAGCACCACGCGCCGCCCCTCCAGCACCGCGCGGTTGGCGCTGTGCTTCAGCTTCACGCCGAGATTGCGGATATGGTCCGTCGGCTCGATGAAGGTGCGGCCGACATAGTGGTTGCGGATGATGCCCAGCTCGAACGGCGTGCCGCATTCGTCGGAATAGCCCATCGCCGCGGGCACGCCGGAATCGGGCACCGGCACGATCACGTCGGCCGCGATATGGCTCTCGCGCGCCAGCTCGGCGCCGATCGCCTTGCGCGCCTCATAGACGGGCGTGCCTTCCACGATGCTGTCGGGACGCGCGAAGTAGATGTATTCGAACACGCAGAAGCGCGACGGGGCGCGGCTGAACGGCTTGATGCTGTGCACGCCCTGGTCGTCGATGACGACGATCTCGCCCGGCTCCACGTCGCGCACGAACTCCGCGCCCACGATGTCGAGGGCGCAGGTCTCCGACGCCAGCACCCAGCCGGTGCCGATCCGGCCGAGGATCAGCGGCCGCACGCCCAGCGGATCGCGCACGCCCAGCAGCTGTTCGTTCGACAGCGCGACCAGCGAATAGGCTCCGACGACCTGCTTGAGGGCGTCGATCAGACGATCGACGACGGTCGAATACAGGCTGATGGCGATCAGATGGACGAACACCTCGGAGTCCGTCGTGGACTGGAACAGGCAGCCGCGCCGCACCAGCGCCCGGCGCAGCAGATGCGCATTGGTCAGGTTGCCGTTATGCGCGACCGCGAAGCCGCCGAACTCGAAATCCGCATACAGCGGCTGCACGTTGCGCAGCACCGTGTCGCCGGTCGTCGCATAGCGGTTGTGCCCGACCGCCCGCATGCCGGGCAGCGAGGCGATGACCTTGGCGTCGCCGAAATTGTCGCCGACCAGGCCGAGGCCCTTGTGGGAGTGAAAGCGCGCGCCGTCATGGCTGACGATGCCGGTCGCCTCCTGCCCGCGGTGCTGGAGCGCGTGCAGGCCGAGCGCCGTGACCGCGGCCGCGTCCGGCACGTTCCACAGGCCGATGACGCCGCATTCCTCGTGGAACTTGTCGTCCCGGCCGTCGTCGGGGCCCGCCGGGCCGCCATAGGGCGCGTTCAAGCCATCCATGCGGGCGGTCTCCTGCTCCGGGTCACGGCCGGGCGCCGGGCTTGTCGTTCGCGTGCCCCTCCGGGGTCGCGCGCATCAGGTCGTCGGCGGTGGTCGTCGTGTCGGCGCCGGGCGGAAGCTGCGGCGCCTGCGGGCGGAACTCGGCCGGCAGCAGCCCCTCCGCCCACACCGCCCCGCGATAGGCATATGGGAGCGACCGGGCCTCGAGGACGGGTGCCGGCCATTGTTTGATCGGCACCACGAACCCCGCCGCGATGTAGGCAAACACCACGACCACCGCACCCCGCACGATGCCGAATACCAGCCCCAGCGTGCGGTCGAGGCCGGACAGCGCGGAATCGCGCACCACGGCACCGATCCAGTGCGAGACCACCAGCAGGAACAGCAGCGCCACCACGAAGGTCGCGCCATAGGCGACGATCATCGCGATCTGCTGCTCCGTGATATAGTGCGCGGCCTTCGGGACGGCGTAGGGGCCGGCCCAGACGGCGACGATGGCGGCCCCCACCCAGGCGGCGATGCCCAGCACCTCCCGCACCAGTCCGCGCATGAACGCCAGCAGGGCCGACACCGCGATCACGCCCGCCACCGCCAGATCAACCCACGTCATCGCCCCGCCGAAGCTGCCCGCAACGCCCCGCGTATAGAGGACGCCGCGCCCGATGCGCAAAACACCGCGGCCCTACCCCGCGTCCGCGTCGCGCGGGAACTGCGCGACCAGGTCCGCGAGGTGGCCGATTTCCGTCAGTCGCAGCCCCTCCGGCGCCGGCGGCGGGGCGGCGCGGCCGCCCCCGCTC
>NZ_BANB01000869.1 GCF_000964365.1 Acidisphaera rubrifaciens HS-AP3
CATAGGCGCCGTCCGCGAACAGATGCTTGAGCCATGGCCATTGCTTGTGCACGCCGTCGAGAATGAGATGTGCGCCCGCACTGTCGGAGATGTCGGCCGTCGTGAGGTTCACCATCAGCAGGCGTCCGTCGGTGTCCACCGCGACGTGGCGCTTGCGCCCGACGGTCTTCTTCGCCGCGTCGTAGCCTCGCATTTTGCCATGCGGAGCCTTGATCGTCTGGCTGTCCACAACGCCCGCAG
>NZ_BANB01000868.1 GCF_000964365.1 Acidisphaera rubrifaciens HS-AP3
GCTCCGCGCGGGCGGCGCGCACGACGCCGGTCAGCAGGTCGTGGGTCAGCTCCAGGTGCCGGCTGCCGAAGCGGTCGTCGACGCGCAGGATGCGGTGGCCGACCAGGGCTGCGATGTCGGCCTCGCGCACGCCGGGGCGGCCGAGCGCGTCGGCGAGCGGGAAGCTCTTGCGGTGGCCGTCGAGGGTGACGAGCTCGTCCTCGATCAGCCGGCGCAGCGCGTCCGGCGTCGCGGCAACGCTCTGGCGGTAGAAATCGGCGATGATCGCGTCGTGCGCGACGTCGAGCAGGGCGTGGCTGATGCGCGCGAGGCCGACGGCGCGGCGGCGGCGGTTGAGTTCGTGGCAGACGACGCTGAGCAGCGCCGGCTCGATCTCCGCCTCGCCCGGCTGGGTGGCGCCGTCGGCGGCCACGTGATCGGCGCCCCGCCCGGCGACGAAGGCGACGATCTCGCGGGCGACGGAGGCATCGACGAGATGCCCGCCCGAGGCGAGCACCGCCTCCAGCCCCTGCTGCACGGTCATCGGCAGCACGCGCATCCGCCCGGTCATGATCGACGGCATGCGTCCGCGCAGCGCCTCGAACTGCGCGAGGTAGTCCTCGCGGAACGACAGCACGAGCTTGACCGGGGAGTCGCTCAGCCGCCATTCGGCGGCGTCGCGCTCGCCGCGCTCGATCGCCGCCCGCACCTCGGCCGGCGGGCGGGATTCCGCGAGATCGGCGATCTGCGTCAGCAGTGCGTCCGCCTCGTCGCGCCGCGCCGTGGCGCCGAGGGTGAGGATCTCCTCGAACTGGTCGAACACCAGCACGGGCGTCAGCAGATGGTGGCGGCGGCTCCAGAACTCGGTGCGCGCGTCGTGGAAATAGGCCCAGAGCGAGGCGGTGTCCGGCGGCGGCGCGTCGATCCCCTCCTCGGCGAAGGTCGCGCGCAGGCGGCGCGCGACCTGATCGGCGAGCGGCGGCGCGTCGGGCGCGAAGTCGAGGCGGATCTTGATCGGCAGGAAATCCTCGGCCCGCAGCGCCGGGAACAGCCCGGCCTGGAGCAACGAGGTCTTGCCGTAGCCGGAGCGGCCGAACAGCACCGTCAGCGTGTCGCGGCGGATCAGGCGCATCAGCGCCGCCACGTCCTGCGTCCGGCCGTGGAAGAAGGCGCGGTTGTCCTCGGTGAAGGACAGCAGGCCGGGCCAGGGATTGTCGGCGTCGAGGCGGGCGGCCGGGGCGGCGGCGCGGGGTGCGGCGGTGGGGGTTGCGGCGGTGGGGGTTGC
>NZ_BANB01000867.1 GCF_000964365.1 Acidisphaera rubrifaciens HS-AP3
GCCGCAGGCCGAGCAGCCGCGCCTGCCGGTCGATCGGCACCGTCGCCGGCCCGGCGATCTCCGACAGCCGGCCGGACGCGGCGCGGCGCATCAGGTCCATCTGGAACATGCGGTCGCGCGCATGCACCCAGCCCAGCGCCGCCGCCGCGTCGGTCATGGTCGCGGCCCGTATGCGCGGCACGCCGTCGGCGTCGAAGGCGATCGCGACCGGCGCCGACAGGCCGGGGATATGCGCCGCCTCGTGCGCCGCCGGCAGCGTCTCCCACACCAGCCCGCCGATCGCGCAGGCGGCGACCAGCACCAGCCCGCCGACGGCGGCCGCCAGCACGGCCAGGACCCGCGCCGCGCGCCGCCACGGCCCGCGCCTGGGACGGCCTGCGATGATATGCGCCGGGCGCGTACTCATGCCGTACGGCCCGACGTGGCACGCGGCGGCGCTGCTTGTCGCCTCCGGGGCCTGCCTCTACGGTCGGCCTTCAAAGACGGGTGAGGAAGCGACATGGCCGAGCGTCCCGAGTTTTCCAGCGATCTGTTCAAAAAGGGCCTGGAGGTACGGCGCGCCGTGCTGGGCGCCGAGTATGTCGATGCGTCGCTGGCACGGGCGAACGACTTCAACGCGGCCTTCCAGCAGCTCACGACCGAACACGCATGGGGCGACATCTGGACGCGCCCCGGCCTGCCGCGCAAGACGCGCAGCATGCTCTGCATCGCGATGCTGACCGCGCTCGGCCGGCCGGCGGAGCTGCGGCTGCATCTGCGCGGCGCGCTCAACAACGGCGTGACGCGCGACGAGATCAAGGAAATCCTGCTGCAGACGGCGATCTATTGCGGCGTGCCCGCCTCGCTCGACGCCTTCAAGGTCGCAAGCGAGCTGTTCGCCGAGATGGACGGCGCGAAGACGTGATCGCCGGATCATGAGCGATCCGGTTCGGCCGACGGTCGGCTTCGTCGGCCTCGGCAAGATGGGCTGGCCGATGGCCGCCT
>NZ_BANB01000866.1 GCF_000964365.1 Acidisphaera rubrifaciens HS-AP3
GGCAGGCTGACCGGCCGCCACTCCGGCGCCCTGGTCGGGTCGGTCGTGGGCGACAGCGCGGGCGGGCGGCCGATTTCCGACATGCGCTGCAGCGCGCCGCATCCCGCCAGCAGTCCCGCCGCCGCCAGCGCCAGAAGCGCGCGGCCTCTCACGGAACATAACCCTGCGGCTGGCGCCCGGCGGCGATCACCGGCGTCGTGCCCGGGACGACGCGCACCTGGCCGTCGCCCACGATCTCCGCATCGACCACGGCGCGCGAGGCCGGGTTCAGCACGCGGATGTGATCGCCGGCGGCGCCGCCCTCCAGCGCGATGCCCTGCGCCGTGAGGTCGATGCCCGGGGTGTGCAACTCGATCAGCACTCGCCCGCGACGCTGCACCAGCGCCGGCCTTTCCAGCTCGGCGATCAACACCGGCTGATCCTGCATCAGGCTGCGCTGGGCGGCGTAGCCGGTCGCCTGCGCGACCGACAGGGCGACCGGCTGACGCACCAGGCTCGTCCGCACCCGCGCGAGGCGCAGGTCGGCCGCCGTCAGCACCTCGCCCGCGGCGATGCGGCGGACCGGCACCACCACCTCCGTCGTCGGCAGCGCGCGGCCGCTGATGCGTAGGGTCACGGGGTCCGTCCCGTCGGCGCTGACCGACAGCAGGGCGGTATAGCGGCCGGACGCGCGGTCCCAGTCGAGCTGCGTGACCTGCGCGTCCGGATGCGCGTCGGGCGGGATCATCGGCGGGTTGAAGCCGGTCATCTGCACCTCGGCATCGGCGTC
>NZ_BANB01000865.1 GCF_000964365.1 Acidisphaera rubrifaciens HS-AP3
GCGCGTGCGGCAGGCGCAGGAGATCGCCGAGCGGCTCGCCCGTGCCCGGCCGGACGCGCTGGACGACGCGCTGGACATGCTGGCCCGCATCGAGCGGCTGGCGCTCGGCCCGGCGGGGGCGGCGTGACCGCCCTCCCCCACGCGCTGGGGGTGATGCTGGAGACGCTCGACGACGCGCGCATGCCGCTCGCGCCGGTGGAGGTCGCGGTGATCGACAGCGGCATCGACGCGACGCATCCCGACCTCGCCGGACGGGTCGCGCGCGCCGTCCGCTTCGCGCCGGCCGAGGATGGCGGCACGGCGGAGGTCGCGCTGGCGCCGCACACGGTCAACGACAGTTTCGGCCACGGCACCGGCGTCGCCGGTATCATCGCCCGCCTCGCGCCCAACGCGCGGCTGGTGGACATACGCGTGCTCAATGCCGGCAACCGGGGCAGCGGCGACGATCTGGTGCGCGGGCTGCGCGTGGCGGTGCGCGAGCGCATCCCGATCGTCAACATGAGCCTCGCCGCGCCGGCGCGCCACGCGGCGGAGCTGGCGGCGCTGTGCGAGCGGGCCTGGTACCAGGGGCAGATCGTGGTGGCGGCCAAGCGCAACGTGCCGATCACCGATGACGGCTATCCGGCGGAGTTCGCGTCCTGTCTCGGCGTCGATACCGAGGCGCTGCCGACGCCGTTCCATCTGCGCTTCCGCGACCGCGGGCGGATCGAGCTGGTGGCGCTGGGCGAGGACGTGCCGACGACGGGGCTGGACCACGGCTATACCAGCATGACCGGCACGAGCTTCGCCACGCCGACGGTGAGCGCGCTGTGCGCCCGGCTGCTGGGCGCGTGGCCGGAGCTGCGGCCATTCGAGGTGCGGGCGGTGCTGCGCGACGCCGCGGCGCGCATGGCGGTGACGGA
>NZ_BANB01000864.1 GCF_000964365.1 Acidisphaera rubrifaciens HS-AP3
GGCCGACTCGTCGGTCAAGAGCACCAGCAGCGGGCGGTTGTCGGGCACCGGCTCGCCCGGCAGGAGGTCGGCGAGCAGCACCGGCGCGTCGGCGTCGGCCTCCACGCCCTCGGTCGCGAGGGCTGCCAGCAGCGCGCCCAGCCGCCCGGGATCGCGGGCATGAAGGGCAACGCGCAGAACCCCGGGGACCTGCTGCATCCGATGGTCGGTGTCGATCGCGTCGCCAGTCATGGCCTCTCCCATCATGGGACCGATGTGGGCACGGCGTGTCCGTTCGTCACCCCGCCCCGCAGGCGCCGCGTTCGGGCCGGGCGCGGACGGGCAGGGGGACCGTCTGCACCGTGCCGGCGCGCAGCAGGCGCACTGCCAGGGTCTGTCCGACCTTGTCGGGCCCCAGCATGCCCCGAATCGCCCGCGGGGACGCAAGGCTTTCGCCGTCACAGTCCAGAAGAATGTCGCCCGGCAGTAGGCCCGCCGTCTCGGCCGGTCCCTCGGGCGCGAGGCTGAGGATCATCAGCCCGGCCGCCTGTCCGGCCGCCCCGCGCAGCGCCGACGGTATTTCGACGGGCTGCAGCGCGACGCCGACCCAGCCGCTCGGCCGGCTGCCGCCGCTCGTC
>NZ_BANB01000863.1 GCF_000964365.1 Acidisphaera rubrifaciens HS-AP3
GCGCCGTCGCCGGCTGGCGCAAGCGCGGCGCCGCCGTCGCCTATGACGCCTGCGCCGGCCTGCTCGACGAGATCGGCGCCTGGCTCGACCGCGCAATCGTGCCGGACGGGGCGCCCGCGCTGCTGCACAACGACTTCAAGCTCGACAACATGATCCTCTCGCCCGACGACCTCTCCGCCGTCGCGGTGGTGGACTGGGACCAGGGCACGCGCGGCGACCCGCTGTTCGACCTCGCGACGCTGATGTCCTACTGGGCGCAGCCGGACGACCCGCCGGCGATGCGCGACCTCGGCCAGATGCCGACGCTTGCCCCGGGCTTCCCGGACCGCGCGACGGCGGTCGCCCGCTATGCCGCGCTCACCGGCCGCGACGTGTCGGATTTCCGCTTCCACCGCGTGCTGGCCATGTACAAGACGAGCATCATCTTCCTCCAGCTCGGCCACCGCTTCCGCACCGGCGAGACCGACGATCCCCGCTATGCCGGGCTCTCCGAACGCGGCACCGGCCTGCTGGAGTTCACCCGCGACATCGTCCACGGACGCACGTTCTAGGGCGACGTTCCGAGCAGCACCGGACCCATACGCATGCAAGCCACCGACGAGACGCCCGACCTGCCGCCCGAGATCATCGAGGCGGCCAACCCCACCGCCGCCAGCCTGTTCGACCTGACCGGCAAGGTCGCGATCGTCACCGGCGGCGGCCGCGGCATCGGGCGGGCGATGGCGGAGGCGCTGGCCGAACAGGGCGCCCTCGTCGTCATCTGCGGCCGCACGCTCGCGACGGTGGAGGCGGCGGCGGCCGAGATGCGCGCCCGCGGCCTCGCGGTGGAGGCACAGCGCGCCGATGTCGGCCACGAGCCGGACGTGATCGCGCTGCGCGACGCGGTGATGACGGCGCAGGGGCGCATCGACATCCTCGTCAACAACGCCGGCATCAACCCGATCTATCGCGGCATCGAGAAGACCAGCCTCGACGACTTCAATCGCATCTGCACGACCAACCTCACCGGCATCTTCCTGTGCTGCAAATACCTGGGCGGGGAGATGGCGGCGGCCGGCGCCGGGTCGATCATCAACGTGACCTCCATCGCCGGCCATGTCGGGCTGCTGAAATCGGTGCCGTACTGCGCGGCCAAGGGCGGGGCGGAGCTGCTGACCAAGGCGCTCGCCCTCGACTGGGCGCCGAAGGGCGTGCGGGTGAACAGCCTCGCCCCCGGCTATGTGGAGACCGACCTTACCGCCGGCCTGGTGGGCCACGAGGAACTCTCCGCCCAGTTGCTGGCGCAGGTGCCGCAGAGCCGCTACGCGCAGCCCCGCGACATGGCCGGCGCCGTCGTCTTCCTCGCCTCCGACGCCTCGGCCTTCATGACCGGCCAGAGCCTGGTGGTGGACGGCGGCTGGACGGCGCGCTGATCCGGAGCGGCGGGTCGGGGCGGCGCGTGCCGGCGGCGCATCCGGACGGGCACCCACCCGCGCCCTTTCTTGCAATGCGGCGACTTACCTCACAGTATGAGGGATAACCCGGCCCCCGAACGGCGGGCCGAAACGGATGCCCCATGGCCGAAGGCTCAATAAACGACGCGCTGCGCCTGGAAAATCAGCTCTGCTTTGCCCTGTATGCGGCGACGCATGCGATGACCCGGGCCTATCGGACGCGTCTCTCGGCCATCGGCCTGACCTATCCGCAGTATCTCGTGCTGCTCGCGCTGATGGAACGGCCGCTGCTGAGCGTGACCAGCCTGGCGCGGCTGCTGCAACTCGACGCCGCCACCCTCACGCCGCTGCTCAAGCGGCTGGAGACCGCCGGCCTTGTCGCCCGCCGGCGCAGCGCGACCGACGAGCGGGTGGTGGAAATCAGCCTCACCGCCGCCGGCCGCACCCTGCGCCGCGACCTCGGCCGCATCCAGCAGGAAGTCACCTGCGACAGCGGCCTCAGCCCCGCCGCCTTCGCCGCCCTGCGCGGCACCTTGCACGACCTCGCCGACACCTTCACCGGCGGGCCGGAGGGGGAGGGCGATCCCGCCGCCGAACCGGGCGCCGCCGAACCGGGCGCCGCCGAACCCGCGGCCGTCGAACCGGCCGCTCCCGAAGCCGCGGACGC
>NZ_BANB01000862.1 GCF_000964365.1 Acidisphaera rubrifaciens HS-AP3
AGGCGGACGCGGTCGGCGGCGGCCTGACGGGCGAATTTGGCGGCGTCCAGCCGTTCCTTCAGCGTGGGATCGTGGGCGTCGATCAGTCCCTGCTCCACAAGGTCGAGCAGGCGGGTCATGCGGCCTTGCGCCTCGGTCAGGGCGCGGCGCGCCTGCGACAGCTGCTCGCGTCGTGCGGCGTCGGCGTCGGCCGAGCGGGCGACGTAGGCTTCAAGGACAACCAGCAGGCGGTCGGGCGTGAGCAGCTGGTCGGTGAGGTGGTCGAGCACCATGCCGTCGAGGGCCGCCATGGCGATGCTGCGTCCGGGGCAGGCGGTCTTTCCCTTCTGCGCGCAGCCGGCGCAGGCGTAGTAGCGGTAGCGCCCGCTTTTGCCGGTGCGGATGGTCATGCCGGCGCCGCAGGTGCCGCAGCGGGCGAGGCCGGTCAGCAGGGTCGGGCCGCTGACGACGCGCGGCGGCGTGCGCCTTGGGCTGCGCGCCCGCAGGCCGGCCACGACCTGAACGTGGTCCTCGGCCGCGATGATCGCCGGCACCGGGACGGCGATCCACTGATCGGTGGGCTTGCCGCGTCCGGTCTTTGCGTCGCGGCGGTTGAAGTGCAGCGTGCCGGTGT
>NZ_BANB01000861.1 GCF_000964365.1 Acidisphaera rubrifaciens HS-AP3
GGGCTGTCGCCGCGCGGCAGGAACTCGGCCATGTCGGTGCGCACCCGCACGCCGGCGAGCACGGCGAGCAGCACGGCAATCGCAGCGGCGAGCGCCGCCAGAACGGGCGCGGCGCGCCTCAGGCGGCTGGCGCGATCAGCATCTGCTGCGCGTCCCCGTTCGGCTGCGTGAGCAGAAAGCGCCGCACCACCGTCCCCGCGCCGTCCAGCCGGACGCTGCGCAGCAGCCGGGCCGCCTCGGCGCGCGGCAGCAGGTCGAGCGTCCAGTCGCCCCACGCCCCGGCCAGCCGTACGTCGAACACCCGGCGCAACGCGTCGAGATCGCCGGACAGCGGGCCGCGTATCGCCTCCACCAGCGTCGCCACCTCCGGCCGGCTGCCGAGGTCGAGCACGCGCGGCGGCGCGTCGCCCAGCGTCTCCGTCAGGCGCATGCCGTCCACCACGAGCCGCTCGCGCTGCGGCCAGTCGGTGTCCTTTTCCAGATAGGCGGGGCGGCGGTAGAGCAGCGTGCCGGTGCTCTCCAGCGGCTGATCGAGGGCGGCGAAGGTCCGCGTCTCGCGAAAGCTCGCGCGCCGTTCCGGGATGGCGGCAAAGCGGGCCATCAGCTCCTCAAGGCGCAGGCTCTCCGCCGCCGCCGCCCGGCGCGCCGGGCCGAACGCCGCGCAGGTCGCCAGCAGCATCCCCAGGCGGCGGCGGCGCAGCGTCATCGGCATCGTCCCAGAAGCGGTAGAAGTTGAACCAGTTAAACGGATGCGCGCGGCAGGCAACCGCCAGAGCGTCGGCATAGCGCGCGACCCAGGCGCGGATATCCTCCTCCCGCGCCCCGCGACGCAACACGATGCGCTCGGCGAAAGGCTCGAAGGTCACGGCATAGCGGCGCCGCCCGGTCCGCACGGCGCGGAACAGCACCACCGGCACATGCAGCGCGGCGGCGAGGATGAAGGGGCCGGCGGGAAAGCGCGCCGGCGCGCCGAGAAAGGGGACGGCGACCATGCGCTGTCCGTCCGGCGCCCGGTCGGCCAGGATGCCGACCACGCCGCCGCCGGCGAGACATTCCTGCACCCGCAGCATGCTCGACGGCTCGCCGATCTCGATCACCTCGTCGCGCAGGCCGGGGGCGAGCCGGTCGAACAGCCCCGTCAGCGCGCCGGCGTTGCGGCGCCACATCAGCGCGCGCACCGGCACCGGCGAGGCGGCGCCCACCGCGCGCAGCACCTCGAAGCTGCCGAGATGGGCGCCGAGCAGGACACAGCCCTCGCCGCGCCCGACGATGCCGGTCAGCACCTCCAGCCCCTCGGTCCGCAGCACCAGCGCCCGGCCGCGTCCGGCCAGGAGATACAGGCGGTCGAGCACGGTGGCCGCGAAGGTGTGGAAATGCGCCGCCACCTCCGCCATCCGCGCGCGGCGGCCGAGCACGCGGGCGAGATAGTCGCGCGAGGCGGCGCGGGCCGGGCGGGCGGTCGCGAGGAACCAGAGCGTGATCGGCCAGAGCAGCAGGCTGCCCACCGTCCACCCGGCGCCGAGCATGGCCCAGGCGGCGGTGCGCAGCAGCCGGGCGCCGCCCCGCTCCGGCGCCAGATGCCAGCCCCGCTCGGCGACCGTCATGGGAGCGCGACGCGC
>NZ_BANB01000860.1 GCF_000964365.1 Acidisphaera rubrifaciens HS-AP3
CTCGGTGAACCATGCGGCGAGCCCGCGCCACGCGGCCTTCGGCGCGTCCGCCGCGTCGCGCCCGATCACGCGCGCGAGCCGGGCGGTGCTCTCCGCGACGCTCTGCCCGCGCCCGTCCACCTGCTCCATCTGATCCGCACCCTCCGGCAGGTCGCCGAGGATGCGGCGCGCGTCGGCCATCGACGCGAAATACTCGTTGGCGAGCTCCGTCCAGCCGCCCGCGAAGGGCGCGCGCGGGCCGAGCGCCATCGGATGGCTGCGCACCAGCCCGGTATAGACCAGCTCGCCGCTCGCCAGCCGGTCCGCGTCCGTATAGCCGGCGGCGGCGACCCGGCCGCCCGCCACCGCAATGATGTCCGTCGTCGTCGATCCCATGTCGATCAGCAGCGCATCCGGCACCGCGCGCGCCAGCAGCGCGGCACTCGCGTGCCAGTTGGCGGACGCGACGGCCACGACATGCGCGCCGGCCGCGCCCGGCGCCACCCACCCGTCGCGGCCGGCATAGATCGCGACCGGCACGGGGGCGAGCGCCTCCTCCATGATCGCGGCGAGCGTCGCCACCCCCTCGTCGCGGCTGGCGAAATTGTCGGCGAGTTCGCCCGTCATCGTCACCGCGTGCCGCGCGACGGGGCCGAGGCGCGGGCGCACCGCCGCCAGCGCGTCATGCAGGACATGCAGCCCCTTCCAGATCGGCGCCGGCTGCTGCACCACCTCCGCCACGCGCCCGTCGACGACGAGGGCTGCCTTCAGATGCGCCCCACCCACGTCCCAGCCGGCGATGCGCCCGTCCGCCTGTGGCACTAGACTGTTTTCCATGGCCCCCATCGACATCATCCCCGTCATCGATCTCAAGGACGGCGTCGTC
>NZ_BANB01000859.1 GCF_000964365.1 Acidisphaera rubrifaciens HS-AP3
GCAGGCGGCGCATCCCGGCGAGCAGCCGCGGGTCGGTCACCCGGTTCGGGCGGACCTGGCTGTCCACCATGTTGTCGCGGGCACGGGCGGTGCGGTCCCGGTCGGACATCGGGCCGGACGGGCGGGCGGGCGGCGCGTCTGATGCGGCATCCATGCTTGGTATGTCTTCGTGTTGCGGTGCACAGCGGCGACCCGGACCTTATAGGGAGGTTGCGCCGCGCCCGCCACCCGCGCGGCCGCATCGCCCGCCACGCGCCCGCGCCTCGCTTGACCGGCGGCGGCCGAGTGCCGGATAAGCCGGTGCCGCGCACTGGTCCGGTGGCAGAGTGGTGATGCAGCGGACTGCAAATCCGCGTATGTGGGTTCGATTCCCGCCCGGACCTCCATCGGCGCAGAACACCGCCGGACGCGCTGGCGTCCCATCGTCCGGCCCGGCCGCCTCCGGCCGCCGGCTGCTTGCGGTCACAGAGTGTTGCTGATCTGGTTGAAGGTGTGGTTGAGGCCGCCGCCGACGGATGTGAGGGCCGCGACCAGCACCAGCGCGATCAGCGCCGCGATCAATCCGTATTCCAGCGCGGTGACTCCGCGCCGGTCGCTCAGCATCACGCGCGGACGCACCCGCATCGCAAATGTCCCTTGCACGACGAAACGTCGCCAGTCTGGCGGACGCCCCTTAACCGCGGGTGAAAGCATGGCCGGGCCGATGCGGCGCTTCGGCGGCGCGCTTGCCGTCGCCCTGTTCGCGACCGCGGTCGCCACGTCCTCCGCAGGCGGCACCTGCCGGTTCGATCCGGCGGTGGAGCTTCGACTGCCACCCGCGCCGGGACCGCTGGTGATACCCGCCACCCTCGACGCCCGGCCCGTCCGCCTCGTGCTCGACAGCGGGGCGGAGCGGTCGCTGCTGTCGGCCGCGGCGGTCGCGCGGCTCGGGCTCCGGCTGGACCCCTGGACCGCGACCGGTCTGCGCGGGATCGGCGGGCTGACGCGCCACCGCGACGCGCAGGTCGGCACGCTCCGGATCGGCGCGCTCGGACTGAGCCGACCGCTCGGTCCCATCCGCAGCCTGCCGGTCGTGCCGGCCTTGCCGGGGGGCCGCATCGACGGGTTGCTCGGCGCGGACCTGATGGGCAGCCTCGATATCGAGGTGACGGGCGGCGGCCTGCGCGTCGTCCTCTATCGCGCCGACGGGTGCGATGCGGCCACGGCGGGGGCGGCGCTGCCCCGGGCCGCCCCCTGGGCGGCCGCGGCGCTGCC
>NZ_BANB01000858.1 GCF_000964365.1 Acidisphaera rubrifaciens HS-AP3
GCCCGGCGACGGCATGGCCGAGCCGGCCCCGACGCCGCCGCTGGCACCCGACGCACCGGCCTACCGCGTGCTGGCCCGCAAATACCGGCCGGCCACGTTCGAGGCGCTGATCGGACAGGACGCGATGGTGCGCACCCTGCGCAACGCCTTCGCCCTCGGCCGCATCGCGCATGCCTTCATGCTCACCGGCGTGCGCGGGGTCGGCAAGACGACCACCGCGCGCATCATCGCCCGCTGCCTGAACTGCACCGGGCCGGACGGTACGGGCGGCCCCACGGCCGCGCCCTGCGGCGTCTGCGCCAACTGCACCGCCATCCTCGCCGACCGGCACCCGGACGTGATCGAGATGGACGCCGCCAGCAACACCGGCGTCGACGACGTGCGCGAAATCATCGAGGCGACGCGCTTCCGCCCGCTGCAGGCGCGCACCAAGGTCTTCATCATCGACGAAGTCCACATGCTGTCGCGCAACGCCTTCAACGCGCTGCTGAAGACGCTGGAGGAGCCGCCGCCGCACGTGAAGTTCGTCTTCGCGACGACCGAGTTGCGCAAGGTGCCGATCACCGTCCTCAGCCGCTGCCAGCGTTTCGACCTCCGCCGCATCGCGGTGACCGAGCTTGTCGCCCTGTATGCCGACGTCGCCGCGCGCGAGGGTGTCGCGATCGAGGAGGCGGCGCTGGCGATGATCGCGCGCGCCGCCGACGGCTCGGTGCGCGACGGACTGTCGCTGCTCGATCAGGCGATCGCGCAGGCGGACCCGGCGGCCGGCGTCACCGCCGCCTCGGTCGCCGACATGCTGGGGCTGGCCGACCGGGCGATGGTGTTCGACCTGCTGGAAGCCGTCCTCGGCGGGCGGCTGGCGGACGCGCTGGCGCTGACGGAAGCCGCCCATGCGCGCGGCGCCGATCTCGGCACGGTGATCGCGGACCTGCTCGAACTCGTCCACACGCTGACCCGGCTCAAGACGATCCCGGGCCTCGCCGACAGCCCCGACCTGCCGGAACTGGAACGCACGCGCGGCGCCGCGATGGCGGCCGCGCTGTCGGTCCCGGTGCTCGGCCGTGCCTGGCAGATGCTGCTGAAGGGCACGACCGAGGTCGAGACCGCGCCCGACCGGCGGGCGGCGGCGGAGATGGTGCTGATCCGCCTGGGCCATGTCGCCGATCTGCCGACGCCGGGCGACCTCGTCCGGCGCCTGACCGCGGGCGGCGAGGCGGCCGCGACACCGTCCGGACCGTCGGACCGGGAATCGGGGGGCCACGGTGGCGGAAGCGGGGGCGGGGGCGGCGGTATGCGCGCGGTCGCCGGCGGCAGCCGCGGCGGGGG
>NZ_BANB01000857.1 GCF_000964365.1 Acidisphaera rubrifaciens HS-AP3
CCCCGGTTCCGGTGCAGGGACCGGCCGCGGGCGTTTCGACGCACGGCGCGCCGACGATGGGCGGCCTGTCGCACCATGCCGGGGCCGGCCAGGGCGCGGGCGCCCCGGCAATGATGTCGGGCAGCACGCATGGCATGCACGCCCAGCCCGGACACGCGCCCGGCCATTACGCGCCCCCCGCCGCCGCCATGGGGCAGCCGGGGATGCAGGGCATGCATCACGGCGGGCCGCCGATGCGCGGCCAGCCGGGCCAGTTCGCCGGGCATCAGGCACCGCAGCCGGTGCCGCTGCGGGCGATCGAGCCGGTATCGATGCTGTCGGCGGACGACCAGCCGCCGATCGACCTGTCGAGCGCCCAAGGCGTGCAGCCGGTCACCCAGCCGCACGGCCAGCCCGGCGGCCAGCAGCCCCGCTACGTGCGGCCGAGTTCAGGCCTGTTCGCCCAGCCGCCGGCCCAGCCGCAGGCGCCCGAGCCGCCCCGGCGATCCAGCATCTTCCAGTCGGTCACCGGCCGGCTGCGCAGCACGCTGGCGGCGGCGACCCCCGCCGCGCTGATGCCGCACGGCAGCGCCGTCCCCGAGGGGACCGGCGACGCCGCCCCGGCACAGGCCGCACCGGCCCATACGGATACGCAACGCGCCTCCGTGCGTCAGGCAAGCGGAGAGGAAGTGGGGCTCGACATCCCGGCCTTCCTGCGCCGCCAGACGTCCTGACGGCACGCCGTCCGGCAGCGGATACCCGAGCGGCCCGGGAGTTAGCCCTCCCGGGCCGTTTCCGCGTCCACTCTCCGCTGCGTTGCGTCAATCGTTCAAATTGAACAGCTTGTAACGTAATATCGGGAAATAATGATTGACTGGCGGGTGGCGGGGCACGGCCCTAGCTTGCCGGCATGGATGGTTTCGCAGACTTCATGTCGCGTCCAGGACGGGCCCGGCGGCAGCAGACCCTCAAGGGAAGCATCGGCTGTGTCGGCATCGGCGTTCACAGCGGCCGGCGCGTGTCGATGCAGCTGCGTCCGGCCCCCGAATACACCGGCATCGTGTTCCGCCGCACCGATCTCGGCATGGCCGTGGCGGCCCGCTATGACCTCGTGGCCGATACCCGTCTCTGCACGGTGATCGCCGACGGCGCGGCGCGGGTCGGCACCATCGAACACGTGATGGCGGCTCTCTCCGCTGCCGGCGTCGACAATGCCTGGATCGACGTGAGCGGCCCGGAAGTCCCCATCCTCGACGGCTCGGCCGCCAGCATTTCCTTCCTCATCGAATGCGCCGGCATCGTCGAGCAGCCGGCCGCGCTGTCGCCGATCGAAATCCGCCGGACCGTGCGGGTGACCGAGGGCGATGCCTGGGCCGAGCTGCGTCCCGCGGCGCCCGGCGCCGCCGGACTGTCGCTGTCGCTGACGATCGACTTTCCCGTCCCCGCCATTGGCCGGCAGAGCCGCGACATCACGCTCGACGAGGCGTCCTTCAAGGGACAGCTGGCGCGGGCACGGACCTTCGCCCTCGCGCAGGAGATCGAGGCGCTGCGCGAAGCCGGTCTCGCCCGCGGCGGCAGCCTGGACAATGCGATCGTTGTGGACGGTGCCGAGGTGCTGAACCCCGGCGGTCTGCGCTACCCGGACGAGTTCGTGCGGCACAAGCTGCTTGATGCCGTCGGTGATCTGGCGCTCGCGGGCGCACCCCTGGTCGGCCAGTTCGTCGGCCACAAATCCGGCCACGGCCTGAACAACCGGCTGCTGCGGGCACTGTTCGCCGACACCGCCGCCTGGTGGACCGAGCCGACCTATGCGCCCGAGGCCGTCGCACTCGAACCCGCCTGACGCGGCCAGCTTTTATCCTGCGGCCTGCATGGCCGGAGCGCGCAGCCGGTTCGGCTTCCGAAGTGTTGCTGCTATAACGCGCCGTCCGCGTTTGGAAAGCCGTTGCATGACCGCTCCCCGCCCCGCCGTTCATATGGCGCTGTCGCTCATCCTGTTCGCCGCCCCGGTTCTGGGCGGCTGTTCGTGGTTCGGGGGAGATGACAACGAGATCAAGATCGACGCGAGCAAGGCATCGCCGGAGACGCTTTACAATAACGGCGTCGACTCATTGAACGACTCACACTACGACCTCGCTATCAAGCAGTTTCAGGCAGTCGAGCAGAATTACCCCTTCGCAAGCTGGGCAGTGAACGCCCAGCTTATGGAGGGCTACGCGGAGTACAAGCGGCAGCATTACTCCGATGCCGTTGCAATACTTGACCATTTCATTCAGCTTCACCCGGCCCATCGCGATATCGCCTATGCCTACTATCTGCGGGCGTTGTGCTATTACGAGGAAATCGCGGATATCCAGCGCGATCAGCGGACCACCCTCGACGCGTTGAAGGCGTTGCAGGAAGTGGTCAACCGCTTCCCCGACAGTGCCTACGCCCGCGACGCCCGCCTGAAGATCGACCTCTGCAACGATCACCTGGCCGGCAAGGAGATGGAGATCGGGCGCTGGTACGAGCGGCAGCACCTCTACACCGCGGCGATCAACCGCTTCCAGACCGTGGTCAACCAATATCAGACGACCAACCACGTGGCCGAGGCGCTGCACCGGCTGACCGAGATCTATCTGATTCTCGGCATGAAGGACGAAGCGCGGAAGACGGCCGCCGTGCTCGGCTATAATTACCCGGGCAGCACCTGGTACGAGGACAGCTACAACCAGCTCGCCGATGACAACCTCCTGCCGGGCACGGGCACCAAGGGCGCCCCGCCGCCGCCGCCGGATCGCAGTTTCTTCGACCGCACCCTCGGCTCGATCTTCTGACCGCCCGGCGGCGGCCCGTCGGCATGGCCAGGGCGGCGGGATAGGACGCCGATGCTGACCGCGCTCTCGATCCGCGACGTCGTGCTGATCGAACGGCTGGACCTCGCCTTCGGCCCGGGGTTGACCGTGCTGACCGGCGAGACCGGGGCCGGCAAATCCATCCTGCTCGACAGCCTCGGCCTCGCCCTCGGGGCGCGCGCCGATGCCGGGCTCGTCCGCGTCGGGGCCGATCAGGCGAGCGTCGCCGCGCGGTTCACCCCGCCGCCGGGCCATGCGTCCGAGGCGCTTCTGGCCGAACAGGGCTTCGACCGCGACGACGAGCTGATCCTGCGGCGCATCGTCGGACGCGACGGGCGTTCGCGCGCCTTCATCAACGATCAGCCCGCCGGCATCGCCCTGTTGCGCCGCCTCGGCGCGCTACTCGTGGAAGTACAGGGACAGCACGAGCAGAT
>NZ_BANB01000856.1 GCF_000964365.1 Acidisphaera rubrifaciens HS-AP3
GCGCTCGCCCACACGCCGGTCGGCCCGCGCCACCCGCCGGGGCTGTATGGACCGGAGAACGGCCGCCGCGCGCTCAATCTCTCCACCCACCTGCCGCCCCCGGTCGCGGCCCCGCTGATCGCCGGGGCGGCACTGCAACCGCTCGGCGCCCTGGCGCCGGAGCGGGCGATCGGGCCGTGGTTCCTGGCGGCCGCGATCGTGCTGCTGGCGGCTGACCTGCTGATCTCGCTGATGCTGCGGGGGCTGCTGCGCCGTCACGTGGCGCTGGCCGGCGGCGCCGCGCTGCTGGCGCTGCTGCTGGTGACGCCGGTGCCGGCCCGGGCGCTGGAGACCGGCATCCCGCCCGCGCTCGCGACCCGGCTCGCCTATGTGGTGACCGGCGACGCCGAGGTGGACGGCATCTCGAAGGCCGGTCTCGAGGGTCTGTCGGAATACGTCAACCACCGGACCGCGGCGACGCTGGCCGAGCCTGACGGCGTGGTGCCCGGCCATGACGATCTCAGCTTCTATCCGCTGCTCTACTGGCCGATCACGGCACAGGCCCCGCCACTCGACAGCGTCTCGGCGCAGGCGCTCAACGACTACATGAGCCGCGGCGGCATCATCGTGCTGGACACGCGCGGCGGCGGCGCCGGGTCGGATGACGCCGGCGGCGGCACCGGCGAGGGATTCGCGCCTGGCACCGATGCCGCGCTCAAGCGGGTGGCGCAGGGACTGCTGTTTCCGCCGCTCGCGCCGCTGACGCCCGATCACGTGCTCGCGCACGCCTTCTATCTGCTGCAGGATTTCCCCGGCCGCTACGACGGCGGCACCGTCTGGGTGCAGCGCGACCAGGACCGCACCAACGACAGCGTCAGCCCGGTGATCATCGGCAACAACGACTGGGCTGCCGCCTGGGCGATCGACGCACAGGGGCGCAACCCCTATGCCACGATCCCCGGCGGCGCGCGCCAGCGCACCATGGCGTACCGTTTCGGCGTGAACCTCGTCATGTACGCGCTGACCGGCAACTACAAAGGCGATCAGGTGCACGTGCCCGCAATCCTCGAACGGCTCGGGCAATAGGGATGACCGCGTGATGCATCCCGAACAGGCGATCGCGGCGCTGCGGCTGCATCCGCTGGTGCCCGTGTGGCT
>NZ_BANB01000855.1 GCF_000964365.1 Acidisphaera rubrifaciens HS-AP3
CGCCTCTCCGATCCCGCGCGCGGTGCCCGCCGGTCAGACCGGCGCGGCGCCAGGGGACAGCCCCATCGGGATACGGCAGGCCGGGCGGCGGCCGCACGGTTCACGACGAAGGAGCCTGCCCCGCGCGTGCGGCCTGTCGACTTCAGGCCATTAGAAGCCGGCCGGTATCGGCGTCTCCCCCGGCCCTTATCGGCGGCGGATCGTCGCGGGGTA
>NZ_BANB01000854.1 GCF_000964365.1 Acidisphaera rubrifaciens HS-AP3
GAACCCCGCGGCGGCGGCGGCCGAGCGCGCGTCTTCCCGGTCGTCCCAGACCGTCACGTCGGCGCCCATCGCCGACAGCGCGCGCGCCGCCGGCAGGCCGTTACGGCCGAGGCCGACCACGGCGAACCGCCGGCCCGCGAACAGATCGGTCGGGAAGCCGTTCATCGGATCTTCAACGTGGCCAGCCCGACGAGGGCGAGGATCATGCTGATGATCCAGAACCGGATGACGATCGTGGGCTCGGCCCAGCCTTTCTTCTCGAAATGATGGTGCAGCGGCGCCATCAGGAAGACGCGCCGGCCGGTCCGCTTGTACCAGAACACCTGTACGATGACGGACACCGTCTCGACCACGAACAGGCCGCCGACCAGCGCCAGGACGATCTCGTGCTTCGTGGCGACGGCGACCGCTCCCAGCGCGCCGCCGAGCGACAGGCTGCCGGTATCGCCCATGAACACCGCGGCCGGCGGGGCGTTGAACCACAGGAAGCCGAGCCCCGCGCCGATCAGCGCCGAGAGGAACACGCCCAGTTCGCCGACGCCGGGCACGCCGTTGAGCTTGAGGTAGTCGGCGAAGACGTGATTGCCGACCAAGTAGGCGATCACCGCGAAGACGCCGGCGGCGATGATGGTCGGCACGATCGCCAGCCCGTCGAGCCCGTCGGTGAGGTTCACCGCGTTCGAACTGCCCAGCATGACCAGCATGCCGAACAGCGGGAACGCGTAGCCGAGCGGGATCAGCACCTCCTTGAAGACCGGAACCGTCAGGCTGGTCCCCAGCGGCTCGCGCGTCAGAAGCATGATCCAGACCGCGCCGATAAGGCCGACCACGGTCTGGACGATCAGCTTGGTGCGGCCGGAAATGCCCTTCGGGTTGCGCCGCGTCACCTTGGCGAAGTCGTCGGCGAAGCCGAGCGCGCCGTAGCCGAGGGTGACGAACAGCACCGCCCAGACATAGCCGTTGGCGAGATCCGCCCAAAGCAGGGTGCTGATCGCCATCGCGAACAGGATCAGCGCGCCGCCCATCGTGGGCGTGCCCTTCTTCTCGATCAGGTGCCGCTCCGGCCCATCGGCGCGGATCGGCTGGCCGTTGCGCTGCAGCCGCCGCAGCCGGCGGATCACGCCCGGCCCCAGCACGAAGCAGACGACAAGCGCCGTCAGGCACGCCGCGCCCGAGCGGAAGGTCACGTAACGGAACAGGTTGAAGACGGTGTACTGGTCGGCGAACGGCCGGGCGAGATCATACAACATCAGGCGCGCTCCAGCGCCACGACGACGGTTTTCATCCGGCTGCCGAGACTTCCTTTCACGAGAACGGCGTCGTCCGCGCGCAGGGCCGCGCGCACCAGCGGCGCCAGCGCGTCGGCGTCGGGGGCATGCGCGGCGCGCAGCGGCGGCGGGACGGCGTCATAGAGGTGGCGCATCAGCGGGCCGCAGGCGAACAGCAGATCGGCCGATGCCGCGACATGGTCGGCGAGCCCGGCGTGCTCGTCCGGTCCCGCGTCGCCCAGTTCCAGCATGTCGCCCAGCACCGCGAGGCGCCGCCGCGCGGGCTGCAGGCGCAGCACCGCGAGGGCGGCGCGCACCGACGCGGCGGAGGCGTTGTAGCTTTCGTCGATCAGCAGCGCCGTCCCGTCCGGCGCCGGCACGGGGC
>NZ_BANB01000853.1 GCF_000964365.1 Acidisphaera rubrifaciens HS-AP3
GCCGCGCAGGACGCGGAGCCGGAGCGCCTTTAGGGCCTCTCCGCCGCGCCGGCACCGACGATCCGCGTCGCCGCCCCCCGTTGCACCACGGGCGGCCCCGGCGTATACGCCGCGCCGGCCGGAGTGTAGCTCAGCCTGGTAGAGCACTGTGTTCGGGACGCAGGGGCCGGAGGTTCGAATCCTCTCACTCCGACCATTCGGTCGACGCCGCGCCTCGCCGGCGCCCGCGACGCTCCCTGTCCCGATCGCCTCCCACCCACCGTAAGCTTGGCCGCACACGCGGCTCAGCGGTAACGTCCGGTGATCGCGCCCCCGGGTGGAACCGTCATGCGAACTCGGCTCCCGCTCATCGCAGCGCTGGTCGTCGCCGTTCTGGCCGGGGCGGGCGCGGCACTCTATCAATTCGCGCTGCCGGGCCTGTTCAGCGCCCGACCGACGCCGCCGGCCATCGAGGTCGCGGCCGCCACGTGGCTGCTGCGCCACAGCGTGCCGGCGCGGGACGCGGCGCGCGCCGACCCGTTGCCGGCCGACGAGGCCGTCATCGCCGCCGGTGCCACGCTGTTCCAGGACAAATGCGCCACCTGTCACGGCTTCGACGGCCGCGGACACACCGTGATCGGCGCGAACGTCTATCCGCGCGTCCCCTCGCTGCACGGGCTGATGCCGACTCTCACCGACGGGCAGGCCTTCGCCTATATCCGCGACGGCATACGCAACACGGCGATGCCGGCCTGGGACCTCGCGGACACGCAGATCTGGCAGCTCGTGACCTTCCTGCGTCATCTGCCGCTGACGGCGGGCCGGATGCCAGACCGCCCGGAATCGGTGGCGGGCGCGCACTTCGTGGGTTCCGCCGCGTGCCGCGGCTGCCATCAGGCGATCTACAGCCGCTGGTCCACGACGCGCATGGCGAACGTGGTGCGTGACCCGCGCGTCCATCCCGACGCGATCATCCCCGATCTCGACAAGCCCGACCCGGTGCTGACCTTCACGCGGGGCGACATCGCCTTTGTCTACGGCAGCGTGTGGAAGCAGCGCTACTTCACCCGACGCGGGACGGATTTCTTCCCGCTGCCGGCGCAGTGGGACATCACCAACAAGCGGTGGCTGCCCTATCACGTGCCCGACAACGCCGACTGGTGGGCCGCGTTCTATCCCAAGGACAACATGCAGCGGCCCACCGGGCCGCTATGCGACGGCTGCCATTCGGTCAACTACGACATCCGGACCAAGACGCCCACCGAATGGAACGTCGGCTGCGAGGCGTGTCACGGCGCCGGCAGCGCCCATGTCGCCCGGCCGACCAAGGCCAACATCATCAACCCCGCCCGGCTCGACTACGTCGCCGCGAGCGATACCTGCATACGCTGCCACTCGCAGGGACGACCGCCGGGCAATCCGATCGGCGGCACTTACTACGACTGGCCGGTCGGGTTTCATCAGGGACTGCGGCTCGCCGATTTCTGGCAGCTGGAGGAGCACAAGCTCGGCACCCTCACCTTCACGCATTTCCCCGACGGCACCGCGCACAAGAACCGGATGCAGGGAAACGACTTCGTGCAGAGCCTCATGTACACGCGCGGCGTGACGTGTTTCTCGTGCCACGATCCGCACGGGAGCGACAATCCGGCGATGCTGCGGGCCAGGGGCAACACGCTCTGCCTGACCTGTCATGCGGCCAACACGACGACGGGTCCCCTCGCCCCGAGCATCGAGGCGCATACCCATCACCGCATCGACAGCGCCGGCAGCCAGTGCGTGGCCTGCCACATGCCGAAGGTCGAGGAGACGCTGGGCAAGGTCATGGTCCACGCGCACACGTTCAGGTTCATCACGCCGGCGGAGACCGAGAGTCTCGGCATCCCCAACCCCTGCACCCTCTGCCACACCGACAAAACGACCGGCTGGGCCAAGGCGGCGCTCGCCACCTGGTCCAACCGGTCACCCTGGCGGATGGCGGAATAGGGACGCGGCCTCGCCCGGGGCCGCGACGGATCAGTTCAGCAGCGCCGCCTCGTAGCGCTCCAGCGTGTCGATGATCGGCGGGTCGCCGAACGGCAGCACCTGGGTGCCGAATACCGCGCACATTCCGCGCGGCGCATCGACCCACCAGAACGTGTTGGCGAGGCCGGCCCAGGCGATGGCCCCCGGCGAGCGGCCGGTCGGCGCCCGTTCGTCGTTCACCATGCCGACCAGCCCCCAGCTTTTCTTCAGGCCGGGAAAGAACTCCGCGTCGGCCGAATAGGCCGGCATGGCGGTGTGCAGCATGCCGACGGCGATCGGCGCCGTCTGGTTACGCAGCGCCGCCGCCGTCATCTCCGGCGACAGGATGCGCACCCCGTCCAGCGTGCCGCCCGACAGCAGCATCCGCGCGAAGCGGAGATAGTCGGGCAGCGTCGAGTACAGGCCGCCGCCGCCCATCTCGAACTCCGGCTCCTGCGTGATCTCGATGTCGGTCGCGACCAGACCGCCGCCGTCCGGGTTGTGGACATGGATCGGCGCCTTGCGCGCGCGCATCGCCGGCGTGATGCGGAACGCGGTGTCGTGCATGCCGAGCGGGCCGGTGATGTGCTCGCGGAAATAATCGCCCAGGCGCCGGCCGGTGACGCGTTCCACCGCCTTGCCGATATGGTCGATGTTGATGCCGTATTCCCAGCGCGCGCCGGGATCGAAGATCAGCGGCACGCGCAGTGCGGCATCCATGCAGGAGATGATGCCCGGAATCCCGTTGGCCTCCATGTAGCGGCCGAGATCGGGGTTCCAGATGTCGTAGGCAAAGCCGGCGGTGTGGGTCAGCAGGTGCTTCAGCGTGATCGCGCCCCGCGCCGGACGCAGCCGGGGCGTCCCGTCGGCGTCATGTCCCTCCAGCACCTGCATCTGGCCAAGCTCGGGCAGCACCTCGGCGATCGGCGCGTCGAGCTTGAGCCGTCCCGCCTCGACGAGCTGCAACGCCGCGACCGACGTGACCGCCTTGGTCATCGAGGCGATCCACAGAACGGTATCGAGCGTCATCGGCGCGTCGCCCCCGGACACCCGGTGGCCGAAGGCGCCCTCGTAGATCGTCCCGTTGCGGTCCGCCGCCAGCGCCACCACGCCGGGCGCCGCGCCCGCCGCCACCGCGCCGCCGAGCAGCGCGTCGATCGCGTGCTTGTCCATTGCGTCCTCCCCCAAAGCCTTATTGTTTGCCGTCCACATCCAGCTTGGCGCGCGGGCGCCGACAAGGCCAGCGTGGGCTGATGACGAAGCGGCAAAGGTGGACGGCGATGGCCGGAGCGGCGCGGGATCGGATGCGACGGGTGGCGGCGCGGCGGGGCGTCTGGGCGGGCCTCGCGGCGGTGGCGTTCACGGCGCTGGCGGCGGGCTGCGTGC
>NZ_BANB01000852.1 GCF_000964365.1 Acidisphaera rubrifaciens HS-AP3
GCCGCCACGGCGGGCGGGGCCGGCGCGGTCGCGACCCTGATCCATGCCGGGCCGGAGGCGGAGGGACGGCTCGATCCCCTGCGCGCCTGCCTCGCCGGTCACGACGCCGGCGCGAGCGCCTGGGACGGGCTGCTGGTCGCGCGTATCCTCGCCGCCGATTCCGCGCGCCTGCGCCCGCTCGTCATGGCAGGATTGGCCGTGCTCCGCCCCGGCCGCGCCCTGCCGCGCATCTGGCATACCTGATTAAGAACAGGGACCCGCATGAACCTGACGCCCCGCGAGAAGGACAAGCTGCTGATCGCCATGGCCGCGAATGTCGCGCGCCGGCGGCTCGATCGCGGCGTGAAGCTGAACTACCCCGAGGCGGTCGCGCTGATCACCGATTTCGTGGTCGAGGGCGCGCGCGACGGGCGCAGCGTCGCCGACCTGATGGCGGCCGGCGCGCAGGTGCTGACGCGCGATCAGGTCATGGAGGGCATTGCCGAGATGATCCCCGACGTGCAGGTGGAGGCGACCTTTCCCGACGGCACCAAGCTCGTCACCGTCCACGAGCCGATACGATGAGCGGGCCGATGATCCCCGGCGAGGTGATCGCCGCCGACGGCGACATCGAACTCAACGCCGGACTGGAACAGACGGTGGTCGAGGTCGCCAACACCGGCGACCGGCCGATCCAGGTCGGCAGCCACTACCATTTCGCCGAGACCAACCCGGCGCTGTCCTTCGACCGCGCCGCGGCGCGCGGCAAGCGGCTCGACATCGCCGCCGGCACCGCCGTCCGCTTCGAGCCCGGCCAGACCCGCAGCGTCACGCTCGTCCCGTATCGCGGGCGGCGCGTGGTGATCGGCTTTCGCGGCGACGTGACGGGGGCGCTGTAGCCATGGCACGCATCACCCGCCAGGCCTATGCGGACATGTTCGGCCCGACCGTCGGCGACCGCGTGCGGCTGGCCGATACCGACCTGTTCCTCGCCGTGGAACGCGACCTGACGGTACATGGCGAGGAGGTCAAGTTCGGCGGCGGCAAGGTCATACGCGACGGCATGGGCCAGTCGCAGGCGACGCAGGCCGAGGGCGCGGCGGATACCGTCATCACCAACGCGCTGATCGTTGATCACTGGGGCATCATCAAGGCGGACGTGTCGATCATCGACGGCCGCATCGCCGCGATCGGCCGTGCCGGCAATCCCGACATCCAGCCCGACGTCGACATCATCATCGGCCCGGGCACCGAGATCATCGCTGGCGAGGGTAAGATCCTCACCGCCGGCGGCATCGACAGCCACATCCACTTCATCTGCCCGCAGCAGGCCGAGGAGGCGCTGGCCTCCGGCGTGACCACGATGGTGGGCGGCGGGACCGGGCCGGCCAGCGGCACCGCCGCGACCACCTGCACACCCGGCCCCTGGCACATCACCCGCATGCTGCAGGCCGCCGAGGCGCTGCCGGTCAACATCGCGCTGTCCGGCAAGGGCAACGCCTCGCAGCCCGGCGCGCTGGAGGAGATGATCCGCGCCGGCGCGTCCTGCCTAAAGCTGCACGAGGACTGGGGCACGACGCCCGCCGCGATCGATTGCTGCCTGTCGGTCGCCGACCGGTTCGACGTGCAGGTGATGATCCACACCGACACGCTCAACGAAAGCGGCTTCGTCGAGGACACCATCGCGGCGCTGGCCGGCCGCACCATCCATGCCTTCCACACCGAGGGCGCGGGTGGCGGCCACGCGCCGGACATCATCCGCGTGGCGGGGCTGGCAAACGTCATCCCGAGCAGCACCAACCCGACGCGCCCCTACACGGTGAACACGATCGACGAGCATCTCGACATGCTCATGGTCTGCCATCACCTCGACCCGAACATCCCGGAGGACGTCGCCTTCGCGGAAAGCCGCATCCGCCGCGAGACCATCGCCGCCGAGGACATCCTCCACGACCTCGGCGCGCTGTCGATCATCGCCTCCGACAGCCAGGCAATGGGGCGGGTCGGCGAGGTGATCACCCGCACCTGGCAGACCGCGCACAAGATGAAGACGCAGCGTGGCGCGCTCGCGGGCGACGGCGCGGCCGACAACGCGCGCATCAAGCGCTACGTCGCCAAGTACACGATTAACCCGGCGATCGCGCAGGGCATGGCGCACGAGATCGGGTCGATCGAGGTCGGGAAGCTGGCCGATCTGGTGCTGTGGTCGCCGGCCTTCTTCGGCGTGAAGCCCGATCTGGTGATCAAGGGCGGCGCCATCGCCTGGGCGATGATGGGCGATCCGAACGCGTCGATCCCGACGCCGCAGCCGGTGCACGGACGGCCGATGTTCGGCATGCTCGGCCGCGCGCTGGCGGAGAACTGCCTGACCTTTGTCTCCGCCGCGGCGCTCGACATGAACATCGGCCACGCGCGGCATCTGGCGCGCAAGCTCGTCCCCGTCGCCAATACGCGCGGCGGCATCGGCAAGCGCAGCATGATCCACAACGACGCGACGCCGCATATCGAGGTGGACCCCGAGACGTACGAGGTGCGGGCCGACGGCGTGCTGCTGACCTGCGAGCCGGCGACCGTGCTGCCGATGGCGCAGCGGTATTTCCTGTTCTGATGCGCGCCGTCGCCGTCCTGCGCGCCGGCACCTGGGACGGCGCCGCCGCCGACACCGTGCTGATCGACCACGATCACCGCCACCGCCGCCGCATCCGCCTGACGACGCTGGGCGGCGCCACGCTGCTGCTTGATCTCGAACAGGCGACGCATCTGCGCGACGGCGACGCGCTGGTGCTCGACGACGGCAGCCGGATGCGCGTCGCCGCGCGGCCGGAGCCGGTGCTCGACATCCACGCCCATGATCCGGCCGCGCTGCTGCGCATCGCCTGGCATCTCGGCAACCGGCATCTGCCGGTGCAACTGCTGCCCGGCCGTCTGCGCATCCGCGCCGATCATGTCATCGCGGAGATGGTGGCGGGCCTCGGCGGCCATGCCGAGGCCCTGGAGGCGCCGTTCGACCCGGAAGCCGGCGCGTACGAAGGTGGCGGCGGCCACGCGCATCACCACCATGACCATGACCACGACGACCACGAGCACTGAGCCGGACGCCGCGGCGGCGGCGCTGAACCTGCACGCCTGGTTGTCGCCGGCGTTTCCGGTCGGCGCCTTTGCCTATTCGCACGGTCTCGAATGGGCGGTGGAGGCGGGTGACATACGCGACGAGGCGAGCGCGCTCGCGTGGCTGCGCGACGTGCTGCGCCACGGCACCGGGCGCACCGACGCGATCCTGCTGCGGCACGCCATCGCCGCGCATGACGATCCCGCGGCGCTCGCCGATCTCGCCGACCTCGCGCTGGCCGCCGCACCGTCGCGCGA